>WAQA01000194.1 GCA_015520475.1 Candidatus Bathyarchaeota archaeon
ACCGCTGCTGGTTTAACATTTTCAATTATAGGTGTACCGTTGTCTACTACGTTAACCCCCAGTTTCAGCGAGGTTTATGGGCGCTCAGATGCTGAGGGTGTCGTAAATTCATTTAAGGTTGCAAGTCGTTATATATCGCTTTTATTTATCCCAGCTGCACTGGGCTTAGCTGTATTGTCACCTGTAGCTATCAGCATCTTGGCTGGTCAGAGATATACTGATGCGTGGCTTCCAACAGCGATAATATGCCTGGGAATAGCTACCTTTGGCTTCTCAACAATAATTAACTCTACTCTGATCGCGGTTGGAAGAACTGGTAGAGTGATGCTTATCATGCTCCTCTCAGCCTTGGCCGGTCTGGCTTTAACTATGAGCCTAATAAGACCCTTTGGGATTATAGGTGCTGCGTATGCCAGAGCAACCATGTACGGCATCTTTTTAGTATTGTCTGTTTACTTTGGCTCCAAAGTTCTTCCATTATCGTTTGACGGTAGAGTTATCATTGGAAGTGTATTCTCATCTATAATAATGGCTATCCTCACCTACACTGTAGCATCATACTACAATTTTAACTTGATTCTGACGCCGATTTACATTGCGATAGGCATACTAATCTATATTCTAGCTCTTTCATCTATGCGCATCTTGACAGTGGAGGATGTAAAGTTTATGAGTAGGGTGATACCTGGAGGAAAGTATGTATATGGCAGGCTAAGCCGAGTAGTGAATGGTAATAAGTCGCTGTTGAGAATCGCAAATAAACTCTTGAATGTTGATGGTTCCAAGGAATAATGACTCAAGGAGAGAAGCCGCGTCCTCCATGACACTTACGTAGTACGCTCAGAAAGCCTCCTACTTTGTGGTGGGAGTGGATGAGTGTTAGGTTTAAATTCTTCTCTGATGTTATTTTTTCTGTCGGCGGCTGGGGTGTTGAGGGTGCTGATGACCCTCTGCTCCTAGAATGTTGGAAGGTTTAGGGAGTGACTGCTCCATCTTCGAAGGTGGGAGCTATGAGGGGTGAGGCGGCTACCGAGGGGCCGCTAAGTGATGAGACGCCGCTAGGAGCAAGAATCTCCCCGCTAAAGCAGGGAGAATGTCAATGGAACTTTAAGAAGAGGAGGCTCTGCATAAAGATTTAATCTGGAGGTTTTCTCTTATGTCTTCAGTTTCTATCCCCGTGAGGTTGAGTGGTGTTACAAAACGGTATGGTGATATCGTAGCTGTTGATTATCTTGATTTAGAGGTTAAGTGTGGAGAGGTTCTAGGCCTCTTAGGCCCTAACGGCTCAGGGAAATCTACAACAATCAAGATGATCCTCGGTTTGGTTAAGCCTGATTCAGGCTTTGTAGATGTCTTCGGTATGAATGTTCAGGAACATCCTGTGGAAGTTAAGAGGTTAATTGGTTATGTTCCTGAGTCCCCGAGGATATACGAGTTTCTAACAGGCCTTGAATTTCTTGATTTGATAGGAGATATCTACGGTCTTCCCCTTAAAGAGAAGAGGGAGAGAATCCTAAAGTATCTGCGGGCTCTCGGATTGGAGGGTAGGGAGGGCGATCTGATAAGCAGTTACTCACGTGGAATGAAGCAGAAGATCATAATTATCTCAGCTCTTATCCATAGGCCTAAACTTCTACTTTTGGATGAGCCCTTAACTGGTTTAGATCCAAGATCAGCTAGGATCGTGAAGGACCTAATTAGGGAGCTGGCTAGTGAAGGCGTCACGGTTATCCTTTCAACTCATGTTTTAGAGATAGCTGAGGCGATGTGTGACCGCATAGCTATCATGTTTGAAGGTAGACTTCTAGCCATAGGCACTATGGAGGAGCTGAGACGTACAGCTGAGATGCCATCCTCTGACTTGGAGGATATCTTTCTAAAGCTTACTGGAGAGGAGGATATCAAACCTATCATCGAGGCGTTGCTGAAGTGAACTGGAAGAACGTACTTATCCTTGTAAACGCATATGTTAAGTCCTATAGACTTGTGAGGAGTGAACGGTTTAGACGGTTTAGGGAGAGGAGGATATCATTTTATATGCTCTATATAGGTGCCTGTGTCCTAGGTGCTCTCTTAGGATGGTTCGTCGGAAGCATGTTTTTTGGAACATCTAATCCTCAAATGAAAGAGCTTGTTCTACAAGGAATATTAAACCTCCTCTCTTCTCTTCCAACAGTAACTCTTCTTTATGGGCTTGTATTCACTCAGATAGGTCAGGTTCAGAGGTTAGGGGTTAAGGCGTATACGCAGCCTCTCTATTGGCTTCCTATGTCATGGGCTGAGCATACACTAGCATCCATAATATCCAATATTCTTGGTCTTCCATTGGCTGTAACGCTCTTCATATCCTCTGGAGTAATAGTTTCATCAGTCATTATAGGTGTGCTTCCAGATGCCATCCTTACAGTCCTATCTCTCTTCATAGCGATCTTTATGGCTGCAGTTACAACCGAGATGACGAGGGTTTTACAGGTTAGGATCTCAGGGGCTGTGGCTAGGAGGGCTGGTAGGGCAGCTGTCTGGCTGAGACTTATAACCTCAATTCTCTTCTTCATATTATTCTATGCCGTGTACTTCTCCCTCTATTATCGTGAAGGCCTAGAAGCAATTTTCAGGATGGTCTCCTATGGTCAGAGGGCTTTATGGTTTGTACCTTATCTCTGGCCTGGAATAACGATCTCTCTATTCATGGAGGGATATATTCTAGAGGCAGCCGTCCCATTCTTCTCCTCAATCTTCTTCTCATACTTCCTCTTCATGTTAGCTGCTTGGTTGAATGCAAGATATGGATTATACGAGCCTCCCTCCATCAGAATCTCTAAGGGTATCCACTTATCTGAGACCGGCCTCCTTAATAGGCTTGGCTTCAAACCTGTAGAGGCAGCATTGATCCGGAAGGACTTTAAAGCATTCATTAGGAGGCAGGAGCTCACTTACATCTTCATCCTCCCAATAATATCCGCTATTATGCCAATACTTTCAGCTCTGAATTCTGGATCAGGGCCTCACACAGCATACGATATGTATATGCTCCGTATATTCATCTCATCCTATATAACGTTGATACCGGGAGCTGTTATGGCTATGGCGTTAGGCAATGTGATCATGGGGATTGAGGATGGCTCCGTATGGATTCTCTACTCATCACCGATCAACGCTAAAGGTCTTATAAAGGCAAAATATACATTCACTGTTCTCTTCTCAGCATCTGTAACGTTCATCTGCTTCATCATAGGGATGATCCTCTGGAAGCCTCAATTGACAATTGCAGTGTTAAGCATCTCCGAGGCAATACTGATAATACTTCCATTAAGCATGATCTCTTTAAGCTTCGGAGTTAAGGGTGCAGACTTCCGTGATTTTCCAAGGAGGATGATAAGGCCTAAATGGGCCATTATAAGCATCATCACCTGTATAGCGGCTGCGATTGCGGTCTCCTCACCGATCATACCATATACCATAACCATCCTGCTCGGGCCTCACATACCTAAATTCTGGAGTTATCTCAATCTCCAATCCACCTATCTCTACCCGGCATCTATACTGAGCGCTGCTATATCGTTCACTATATCGTTTCTCTTTTATCGGAGAGCTGTTGGCTATGCTGAGAGCCTCCTCCTCAGAGCTGAAGAAATATATGAATCACTCATGTTCATTTAAAGATACTGATAAATATGGTTCTGTGAAGTAATATTATCTGTTCAGGACGTGTCTAGATTGGCGCTTATCTCGGTTAGAAACTTAACGAAGAGGTATGGCGGAATAGTTGCAGTAAACAATCTCTCAATGACCGTTGAGGAAGGCTCAGTAATGGGTCTTATAGGACCGAATGGAGCCGGGAAGACAACGACCATAAAGATACTCTTAGGATTGCTCAGGCCTGACAGTGGATCCGTAAGGGTCTTCGGTGAAGATCCATGGGATAATCCCGAGATAAAGTTCAGGATAGGAGTGATCTATGAGGATGCCGGATTTCCACCGCATCATAAGGTACTAGACTATCTCAGAAGGACCTGTCGGATATTCGGCATCTCAGAATCCAGAGCTTTAGAGATGCTCGAAGCAGTTGATCTCCAAAAGGAAGCTTATAGACGGCCTATAAGAACTCTCTCGGCTGGTATGCTGCAAAAGTTCGCTATAGCCCACGCCCTCATACATAAGCCTGAACTTGTCATAGCAGACGAACCTACTTCAAATCTTGATCCTCAAGCCAGAAGTAAACTCCTGGACTTGATACTGCAGCTTCACGATGAAGAGAAGGTTTCCTTCCTAATATCATCGCATATCCTCCCGGAACTAAGTAGGGTATGCAGCTCAGTTGCCATAATAAATAATGGCAGGGTCTGGGCTCAGGGGAGCTTCATGGAGCTCTGTGAAAAATTTGGAGTTGGAGCTACAAGGATATCAACCGATAAACCTGAGATACTAGCTGAAGTGTTGAGGAGACTTGACTACGTGAGAAATGTTAAGGTTAACGCTGGATCAGTCTCGGTTCATGCTGATCCTAAGAGGAGACAAAATCTATATGAGGCCGTCCTTAAAGCCGCTGAGAAGGTTAACGCTAAGATTCTTGGAATAGAGAGTGGAACAGCGTCTCTTGAGGAGCTCTTCAGATTGGCTGTTGATGCGGGTGGAGGGGTGAATGATTAGATGGGAAGATACAGATCCTTCCTAGAAGTTTTTGCTTCATCATTGAATGAGGATTTCCATTTTCCAATATTAGAAGTTTTTGTCTTCCTATATGCTCTTGGAACGTTCGTCTTTGCGAATATGACCGGCATGTTAGGTCAATTCATAACTTCAGGGGAAGCCGTAGCGTATGGTCTAGTCAGCTCTCTAACAGGCTTTCCCCTCTTCATATTTGTGATATTAATACTGAAGAATGTGGCGTATGGTTTGGGGAATGATATTGAGAGAGGCGTTATAAGAACGTTCCTTTCATATCCGTTAAGTCGGCGGATGCTCCTGACAGCTAAGATCCTATCCTCGATTGTGATTCCCCTCTTACTCCTCCTTGGAATCCAAGTATCCGCACTTCTCATTCTAGCTCCAGATGTGGTCATGCCGTATATGAACACAGTACTCCTTTCATACGCTGCGATTCTATGCCATCCACTCCTAATAGCCGCTCTAACATTAATCTTTACATTGCTCCTGAAAAAGGGAGGGATAGCGTTGATCACCGGGATAATTCTCTACTTCATGTTTGGGATATTCTCCGGTCTTGTAATGTTCTTGGCTGGTGCGTTAAACAGTAGCCTCCCACTTAAAGTATTCGCCATTATAAACCCTGCCCTCCCCCTCCAGAGATATTACGTGAGGGGTATGCCTGGAGGGGTGTGGACTCCAACATTGAATGAGGTGCTTCTCTACGTATCAGCTGGCTACATAATTGTGGCTCTAACCTTTATGTTTGGATATCTATATTTTGAAAGGAGGCTTGAGCTCTGACCGATAGGCTTTTAACGTTGCTGGGAAGAGTTGGGTCAACATTACTTGTAATCGGGTTGGCGTTGGCGTTAGTATCCATCATGCCGCCTGCAACTTCAGGTTTTTACTCGACGACTGAAGGGGTTCTCGCTCCCGGAAAATATGATGTTTTGCCGAGTGGAGACGGCTGGTTCTCATCGCCTAAAACAGGGATAAGCCTCAAAGTGTCATCTAACAGTAGCCTACACATATACCTATTATCCACGTCCGGGTCGGAAGTATATGGATGGGCCGAGTCATGGATTAAAGAGCACTTTCCAAACCTGAAGGAGACAGAAGTAACACGTAAGATATTTAATGTATCAGTGCTGAGAATGTTCCTGAAGGAATACTCTAGATATGTTCTGCTAAATAGAACAGTTGAGAAAACATTTTCAATCGATTTCTTCCCGTCAAAGGTGACTAATATAATCCTAGCAATATCAAATCCTTCAAGTGTAAGTGTAGATTATAAGGTGAGATTGGAGAGGATAACCGGGTTAGCGGCTAAAGAGCATGTCAGTAAACCAGCCGAACTCTCAATCCTCACTGGTATAATCTTGATTCTTCCATGGGCAATTAAGAGATATCTAATTCGGGGTTAGAAGGCAAATTGCAATTCAGCCTAGATACACTATTCTTCTATATGTGGAAAAAGATGAATAGGCTATCCGTCTAGCAAACATTTACGGTTATGCTGATCCTCCTATAATCGTCGTATTCATATGATAGTGAAATCTTTCAGTCCTTCCAGTCTAGAAGCCTCTTCTCTCCTTCAATCCTCTTTATTCCTGTGATATCCTGTGTAACTTCTAGAGTTCCTAGGTACTCTCCATCTCTGCCTCGAACGGCATAGTATCTTATATGAATTAGCCTTCCACCCTTCTGTATCCAGAATTCAGCTACGTCTCTTTCACCCCTCCTGAAACCATCCAAGATCCTATTTACTATATGTATGCTTTTCTGTGGATGGCACTGCTGAACCTTCCTGCCCAGTACAGATCTAGTTCTCAAGAAGATTCTCTCCTTCGACTTGTTAAAGTATCTGACCGTGTCATCTTTGTCAACGAATGTTATGTCTATTGGTATAGTATTCAGAATAGCTTCAATCTCCTCATATGTAAGTGTTCCAGTTTCGAATTTTATTATTCCCTCAGCTGCAGCCCTAGGCCTCTCAGCCTCTTCCTTAATAACCCTTGTAGCGGTTAGCTCTCTAGGGGTGAAGCAGCAGTATCCGATCTCGTCGAAGTCTCTCCTTATATCTATCCACTCCTCCCTCCCAATTACTCGAATGGCAAGTGGAAAGAGTATATTATTCTCTTTGAAGATGTGGCTTGTGAGAAGTGAATTTATAGATTTAGCGAGTGAGTTAACTTCTCCTTTAAAATCTTTGAAGTCCATAGACCTGTAATCTTCGATTATTCTGCGGAGCTTTTTCTTCTTCTCCCTTAATTCATTATGCTCCATCCACATTATCTTAGGAGGTTCCTCTATTCCATGCTTCTCAAGAACGGGGAAGAGAGCGTTCTCCTCTCTCAGATAATGTTTCTCAGCATCTACGAGATCCTCAACTATATGTTTCATATGTTCTATGTCTTGGCTGACGAAGCCTGGATCCTCTGCTCTATTAATATTCTCTGTGTGAAGAGTAAGGTTCTCTAGATTCTTAAGCAGTATCCTATGCTCCTCCATCAGTATGTTGATTGGGTTCTCAGGTGGAATCTCCCCTCTTCTGCCTTCGAGCTGTTCTCTGAAGACGGCTAGGTGGACATCGCATAGCCTTTGAATCTCTTCTCTCGGTATCCCTTCTCTTATAAGGTCCTGTTCGATCTCAGCTATCTCCAGTGGAGTCACGTTCCTTAGGATATCCTTGAATCTTGCTTTGACCTCCTCTGGTTTAGCTCCGGCATGCAATTGTTTAATTAAATCCTTCAGAATTCTCCTTCTCTCCTCTGATGTCGAATTCAAGAATCTTCTCCTCCTCAAATATACTTCTCAGCATCAACTATTAACTCTGTCGGAGATAACTCCATACTGGAATTGACCGTTCAATCCAATATCTGGGTTACCTCCTTTATTCTTATGCATAATCTCCCATTCATCCTATAGAGTTCCGCTGCAGCCTTGAACCTTGAGTTCTTCTTTATCAGCTCTCTTGGGCCTTTATAATCGTATGGATCCAGCCTGGCCCTCCATCTACCGTCGATTCTAACAACCGCTGAGCCCGGATATATCCTCTCAACCATTATCTCATAAACTCTTCTACCTGTCTGTTTAACTGCTGATGATACAGCATATCTTCCAGGAGCTACTTCTGTGATCAGTCCCTTCTTTATCAAGATGTCTATTGAAGCCCTAAGAGTATTCGCTGGAGTTGCTTCAAACTCCATATCCGATAGTATCTGGTTTATTGTAGCTCCTTCTCTCCCCCTCTCCAGCAGCTTCAGGTATAGGATTCTTGAGATACGTGTAATCTCTCTGTTAATCTCCTTCAACGTCTCTGTTTCAGTCTTCAAATCTTCGGGTTCAACCTTAACCTTTATAAGTTCCTCATCTATAGCCTTTAACTCCTCCTCTGTCATCGGATCTGGCGGAGGCCTCTGCCTCTTCCTTATGATCGTCTGGAGCTTAGAGTTTATGTCATGGATTATCCTCTTCATCTTTTCTGTTCTCTTTCTGCTTGCATATAAGTAGATCATATCTAGGCTCTCATTTGCAGCCAGTATAGTGACTCTTCCAGGAGCCCTTCTTCCAGTTCTACCTCTTCTCTGAATATATCTTATCTCGCTTGGGATGGGCTCATAGAATATGACGTGATCAACTGCTGGTATATCCAAGCCCTCCTCAGCTATCGAAGTTGCAACTAGAACGTTAAGTTCTCCATCTTCAAGCATCCTTAACCTTTCAGTTTGTTCCTCCTGTGTTAATCCCTTATCATTCAGTCTCGATGCTTGACCAACAAATCTTTCTGCTTTAACGTTTGGAATCCTATTCAGCTTCTCAGCCAAGTACTTTGCTGTGTCCCTATACTGTGTGAACACGATTATTCTGGATGATGGATTTCTCGAAAATTGATCCTCAACTATCCTCTCCAGCAGTACCGCTTTAGGATGTTCAATCTTGGTCTTCTCAACGTATGCCTTAAGTGTCTCGTACTCCGGATCTCCAGTTAGAATTGCATAGCTATGCTTCTCTCCTCTTTCATGATCGATCTTCTCCAAGAACCTTCTTAAGGTGTATACTCCTTGAGTCTCCAGCAGTTCAAGCATGTGGAAGAGCGTTAAGGCTAATGACTGATTCATTATAGCCGTGAATATCTGTCCCCTCTCTTCTTCTATGCTCTCCTCAAGGATGTATCTGAGTTCCTCACCTGCCTCTATCAGATTCTTTCTGGTAACATATTCTGGTCTACGCTTTATTATTCCATGCTCATATAACCAGCCTAAACGTCTGTTAAGCATGCTCCTAATTATAGTCTTGATCCATGCATATTCATGTGGAAGGTTCACCCTTCTCCATTCAACCTTTACTGGGTGAATGTACGGTTTTACGTCAGGGTCATACTCGCTTCTAAACTCAACCCTCTCAATATAGAGGTTTCTACATACCTCCATTATCCTCTTCAGATCTGAACCTGGAGAAGCTGTCATGCCGAGTATAAGGGGGTAACGTGCTTGATCAACATAGTATCTTGCTATATCCGTGTAAGCGTATTCCTTAACTGCTCTGTGGCATTCATCAAACACTAAGAGACCGAACATTTCAAGGTTAAGTCTACGCTCTATAAGGTCGTTCCTCACCACTTGGGGGGTTGAGAAGAAAATTCTTGCTTCACCATCCCAGATAAACCCTCTACGGCTTGGAGGGATCTTACCGGTTAAGATGGCTACGTCACACTCTCTGATCTTTAAGATCTTTAGAAAGCTATTTCTATGTTGTATTATCAAGGGCCTTGTAGGAGCCATGACCAGAACTTTGAAATCTCTGTAATTGTATAGTATGTTGGCTGCGACGATGGCTGAGATAACGGTTTTACCTAGAGCCGTTGGAAGTATCACCAAAGTATTTCTTGTATAAGCTATGTCAGCTATCCTCTTCTGGTAAAGCCTATACTCTACCGTTCTAGGCCTGATCAACGGATGCTCAATATATCTTCGGCTATACAAATTAAGCATAAGCCCTACAGCTCTATAATCTCTTCACCCTCTCCTCTATCTTCTTCAACTCTTGGATTAACATGTTCAATCATGCCTAGGAGCTTCATCAGCTTCTCATACTGGAAGATCTCCTTAAACTCTTCCAGTTCACGGCTGGATCTCAGCACTAGTCCCCTCCTCTTCTTAGGCCTGCCATCCTCACCAACCGGGTTAAGCTCCACAGCCAACCTGCTCGGAGAACGCCTGTAAGACGGAAGCTTCAACACGAATACTCCTGGAATGCTAGTTTTAAGCCTCTCCCAATCCTTTCCAGTTCTCAAGAAGTTAGCCAGTCTCTCCTCAGACAAGATCTAAACCCCAAAAAACTATTTTTTATCCTGAATTAAGCTTTTCGGTTAAAGAATGCAATATATACCTTTCCTGTCTCCCCCAAGGAAGTCTGCGATCTTCGGTTATGGGCTGGAGTAATTTTTTGATTTGATGGGGCTTTTGTCGCATCAAACCACCTCAGAGCTGCAAACCCGCAGATGAATCCGTAGGTAACTGACCTTAGATATGCAGCATTTAAGCTGCCATCGTCGCTCTTCGCTCTCTTGAATGAAGATACCAAAAATTTTAGTTAAGGACTTCCTAAACTGCAGAAGCATGTTCTCCGACAACAATTAATAATTCGAACAGTCTTATGTATTGTGATGTTGATGTGGCGTATCCTGAGGTCCGATGCGCTATCAGTTCTGAGCGATAAGAAGGTTAGAGCCAGCCTCTCAAGATACTTCGCTGTAATGGATGACGAGAAACCAGCTAAGTTCATGATCGCTAAGCGATTACCAGTTGACTTCGACGAGGAAGCGTCCATAGAAGATCTCTGGAGGATACATGCTGAAAGCACAGAGAGATTCTATCATCTGCAGTGGGAGATAGATAACGGTTTAAGGAGTCTAGAGGATATGGCGAAGCCTGAAAGGTCATATCTTGATCTAAAAATTGAGATAGCTAGTAGAATCCTCAAGAGATGCTGCTTCTGCATGAGGAGATGCCGCGTCAACCGTCAAGAGGGAGAACTCGGCTACTGTAGATGTGGACCTAAAATCACAGTCTCCACAATATTTGAGCATATAGGCGAGGAGCCTGAACTTGTGCCTTCAGGAACAATATTCACGCTTGGTTGCACTATAAGGTGCCTCCACTGCCAGAACTGGAGCATATCACAATGGTTTGAAGATGGAGAGATATATACTCCTAAAAGATTGGCTATCGCTGTTGAGAGGCTGAGAAGAAACGGATGTAGAAACGTTAATCTAGTAGGTGGAGAACCAACTCCATGGCTCCAGCAATGGCTTGAGACATTCAAGTATGTTGAGTTGAATGTGCCTGTTGTATGGAATTCGAACAGCTTCTACAGTGAAGAAACAGCCAAGCTACTAGCTGGATTCGTAGATGTATATCTGCTAGATTTCAAGTATGGCCCTGGAACCTGCGCTGAAAGAATATCAGATGCTCCAGGATACTGGGAGGCCTGCACGAGGAATCATCTATACGGGAAAAGATATGGGGAACTCATCATCCGCGTCCTAATCCTACCGGATCATCTGGAATGCTGCGCAGAGAAAATTCTAAATTGGATATCTAAAAATCTAGGTGGGGATGTAAGGGTGAACGTTATGTTCCAGTATAGACCTGAGTGGAGAGCCTATGAGATCCCTGAACTTAAAAGGAGACTGAGAACTGATGAGATGAGAAGAGCTGTTGAATTGGCTGAAAAAGCGGGTCTGAGAAACTTTATAACCTAACTGAAAAATGTAGATCGCACTTTAAAATCGAGCTTAGAAGCGCATATCCTACCCCTCAGATGTGATTGGGTGAATGAACATGCTTAAACCCTTCTAAAAGCCGCATCCCACACTTAAAAGATGCTGCTCTATATAATTCTTGAAAGAAACCTTAGAGGCTATCTCTGAAAAGATATTAGAATATTACGATGGATAGGGATGTGAACCATCGCAATCTCAACTCTGAATGAGAATATCTATGAGAGAGCTAAACCTTAAATTAGACCCTCCATCATTATTACTACTAAGGATGCATTAGATGATGTCTCTGGCAGCGCTTAAGAGAAGAATCGTATCGATCTTGTCTGAAGAGTTTAGAGTTAAGGTTCCCCAGTTCAGCCCATACGGCTTAGACTATGACATGATCTTCTATGCATATCATGATCTAATCAACTGGTTTAAGGCTGAATGGGACACCGACGATCCACATCTAATAGCTGCCAGACTTTTAAGGTACTTTGAAGGGGAGAATGAGGAGTTCAGAGCTTTCATAGGATTCTGGCTTGACCGATGGTTAGAGAAGTGGAGGGATAGAGTGAGGATACTACACAGGAAACCTAAGGTTCCAAGGTTCAAGATTGAACAAGCGAATAGAGCTATAAACGCCTTTAGGAGAATGAATGGTTCAAGGGAGCTGAAGGAGCATGTAATCCGGAAACTGATCAAGAACGGGGAGATATGTATGACGGAGCAGATAGCTGAGAACTTAATAGTGGAGGAGATCGCGAAGCATATGCCAAAGAATCGAAGGAGAAATGTGGATTTGAACCCGCTTGACATCCTCAACGCCTTAACTCCGAAGATAACTAGACTATCAAAGGAGAGAGGGCCCCTAGTATACCTGAAGGTTAAGATGAGCTTTATCTAATAGATGCGCCAAGATGAATCTTCTCCATCCAGCATAAAAGTTTCCAAATCGAAGTATAGTATCTAGAGCCTTTCTGAGACAAGTTATCTGTTATCGTGGGAATTACGCTAGATAAAGGCAATAGTGGTTTTGGATATGGACTGTTATCTGGCTCAGGAGGGCTGTAGCATAGAATGAATCATTTGAAACATGATATTTCTGTTTTTATATGTTGGGTGGGCTTGTTCTTGAGGGATTAGGCTGGAGGTTAGGATGTAGGTTTATCCTCCTACTGCCAGATATGCGGGGGAGAAGACAGAACGGTAGAGTCTTGGAAAAGGCTTTAAGGGGAGCGTAATCTTAATTAACAGGGTGACAGATGAAGGGTAAACGTATAACTAGGGATACGGTTGAGCATATAGCATGGCTTGCTCACATTGAACTCTCAGATGAGGAGAAGAATCTCCTTACAGAACAGTTCAATAAAATACTGGATTACTTCGAGGTGATTGATGAGGTTGACACTGAAAATGTTCCGCCGACATACCATGTCTTAGATCTTGTTAACATTTTCAGGGATGATATGCCTGAAAACCCCATGAGCCGGGAAGAAGCGTTAAGAAACGCATCTGAAAAAGAAGACGGCTTCTTTAAGGCTCCAAGAATAGTATAGTCAGAAGGAGACTCTCAGGTTATGAGTAGACTCTTCGAGTATTCAGCTGGCGAAGTAATCGAGAGGGTTAGGAGCCGGGAACTCAGCGTTGAAGAATATATAGAATCTATAATCGAGAGGATTAGGGATAAGGATGAATTGATAAACGCTTACATCACAGTTACAGCTGAAGAGGCTCTGGAGACCGCAAGAAAGATCGATGAGAGAATCCGCGATGGAAAGGATGCGGGAAGACTTGTAGGGGTAGCATTAGCAGTCAAAGATAACATATGTACCAAGGGGATCAAAACCACATGCGCCTCAAGAATGCTTGAGAACTTCTATCCTCCATATGATGCCTCCGTTATTGAGAGAGTTAAAGAGGAGGGCGCCGTAATAATCGGGAAGACTAACATGGACGAGTTCGCTATGGGATCATCCACCGAGACAAGCTACTTTGGAGTGACTAGAAACCCGTGGGATCTGGCGAGGGTTCCAGGAGGATCATCAGGTGGAAGCGCAGCCGCCCTGGTCATGAACGAGGCTACATTGGCTTTGGGCTCTGATACGGGAGGATCCATAAGATGCCCGGCAAGCTACTGTTCAATTGTAGGGCTTAAACCAACCTATGGACTTGTCAGCCGATACGGCTTAATAGCCTATGCGAACAGTCTAGAGCAGATAGGTCCCATGGCAAGAACAGTATACGACTGCGCCTTACTGTTAACAGTCATAAGCGGCTTCGACCCTAAAGACAGCACATCAGCCAATCTTCCATGCAAAGATTACACGACATACCTGAGAGATGACGTGGAAGACATCAGAGTATCTGTGCCAAAGGAATTCCTAGGTGAAGGAGTTGATGATAAGGTTAAGGATTGCATGTGGCGGGCAATTGAGAAACTTGAGGAACTAGGGGCGTCATACAGGGAAGTATCCATTCCAAGCCTCAAATATGCCCTCCCATCATACTATATCATTGCAATGTCTGAGGCAAGCTCGAACCTCGCCAGATACGACGGTATACGATACGGATTCAAAACATCAGAAAGCGAAGGAGACTGGTCTAAAGTATACTCTAGAAATAGACGCTTAGGCTTCGGACTTGAAGTTAGAAGGAGAATAATGCTCGGAACATATGCATTATCAGCAGGTTACTATAACAGATACTACATAAAGGCACTGAAGATCCGAGCCTTAATAAGGAGAGAATTTGAAGAGACCTTTAAGGAGTCCGACGTTATGATGGGACCGACCATGCCAGTACCCCCATTCAAGATAGGGGAGAGAATCAATGATCCACTATCACTCTACATGTGCGATCTCCTCACAGTTCCAGCTAACCTTACAGGTTACCCAGCCATATCGGTACCCTGCGGCTTCATAGGAGATCTGCCAGTAGGCCTACAGATAATTGGCAAACCATTTGACGAAGGCACAATTTTACGTGTAGCATATACCTTCGAAAGAAACACGGATTTCCATAAAAGGCGGCCATGTATTTTTTAATTTGATATTGGATGCTTATGTTGGATGGATTGTTCATCCAATCTAAAGATCCAGCACAAAAATCCTCTATATCCTCCTAATCCCACCTATCCTAGCCCACTCAGATATAAATCTCCAGTAAGATGCGTATCTCTTGTCCATTAAGAAGAAGATGCACCAGTCGTCTATATGCCTTATTCCCCTTCCTAAAGCTTGATTTGCAGCTCTGAAGGCGTCCATAACATACCATCTCTCACCCAGGTGTGGCGCTTTATTGTTGAAGTATCTTATCTGAGCTCTTACGATTGGGTCTCTGTAGTCTGCGTATGGTAGGCCTATAAGGAATATTCCTCTCGCCTCCTCATATGGGAAGTTTGATCCTTCAGCGTTTCTTCCTCTGAATACTGCTAGGAGAACAGCTCCTCTATCTTTTGCAGATTCCCTGTAAGCGTCTACTATCCGTGTGTTCTCTAATGCTCTCTCCCCCTCTATAAAGACCTCCTTGTCTTTTAGGTACAGTTTTCCATTGATCTTCTGTAAAATGTTGTTTTCAAGCCATATTTTAACAGCGTCGAGCATGAGCTTCCTCTGCGGGAAGAAGATTAAGGTTCCATTTGGTATCTTCATTATGTATTGTGATATTCTCTCTCCGTATAGTCTCAGCATCTCTTTATCTCTCTCCTTAAACCTTGTAGTGACCGATGTGTCGATGAAGGTTTGGATGTTTTCGGGCTTCTGTATTGCCATATATGTCCTTGCTTCAGCCTCCCCTAGCCCCATTATGTCCGTGAAGAAATTGAGGGGTGAAAGTGTTCCGGACATTATTAATGCTCCGTAAGCCTCCTCTATGACAGGCTTCAAGGCTAGACTTGGATCTAAGCATCTATATTCGATAATTCTCATTCCTGTTCTGGTCCTCCTGTAAATTGCTACGTAGCTACTTCCCTCGCTTGATCCAACCAGTGATAAAAAGTGTAAAAGACCGTTTAAGTAGCAGATTGGAATCTTTCCCATCTGGATCTTCTTCAGTCTAATCTCTTCAACCATGGGGTCTAGATCCTCTGAGAATCTCTCTAAGTCTCCTCCAAGAATCTCCTCTAAGTCACGTCGAAGTTCTCCCCCATCCTTTACAGTGGGTTCCTTAGACGAGCTCTCCTCTATATATGCTGTAAGATCATGAATGAACTCTGTTGGGCCGTTTATAAGGTTAAGTTCTCTTTCAGCGTTTTTTAGGGTTCTCTCTGATAAGATATCGCTTAGAGCGTCCTGTCCAACTTTATCAGCGTTATGTGCCTCATCGAATATTAGGGTTTTACCTGCAATTTCAAGTTTAACCCTCACCCTTACGGCTTCATTGAAGATGTACTGGTATGGAGCAACTACAACTGTACATTCTTCAGCTGCTCTCCTAGCCATGAAATATGGACAGTAACCATGAGTTCTTCCATAACTGATCAATCTTGACGCTGAGAGTATAAGTGGAAGCGAGGATAAGACTTTAGGGTTGAATGTAGATCTGTATGGGCATCTCCCAGTTTTCCTCAGAGTGTTGCATGCTTCAACAGCTTCTAATGGCGGAAGTCTTCTGCAAACATCGTTTATGCAGAGGTTCTGTCTACTTGCAAGGCTTACAGCCGAAAATTCCGTTCCAGCTTTAATGTTTATCCGTTCTATCTCTCGAAGAACCTGTCTAACCTGCTCATGTGTTCTAGTTGCATATACAATTCTCCGCCCAAGGGATAAGGCAACTGATAAGGCGCATACCGTCTTTCCGAAGCCGTTGCATGCCTCAGCCACCAACACTCCTCCACCGCTTAGAACCCTTTCAGCATCCTTCATAAACTCTAGCTGCTGAGGATAAGGGGTGTACGGGAAGAACCTCATAAAACCCCTCTCCACATCATCAGTTACCCTCCTATCTCTATCTCTCAGAAGCCTTCCGCATCCACGACAGAACCTATCCTCCCTAAACTCTTCAACCGTATTGATCCTTCCGCATCTCGGGCATCGATACATCGCTGTAGACAACTCTTTCCTCTCCATATAATAATTGAAGATAGAACAAAAATGTTCTCTGTTGAGGGCCTGACATATCTGGATGACATCTTCATTATGATTCACCTATAAGCCCACCGGCTTCAGCCTTGGGTAGCTGCCCCTCTAAAGAGTATATTCCATATATCGAGCCTCTTGCAGTAAAATTTAATAGCGTCGCAAATTCTATTCTTTAGTAATCCGTCGTGAGGCTGATCAACCAAATTGAAAGCTAGAGTCAGCACATTAATTCTGCTTTTTATTTTAGTCTATGCTATGCAGGGCTTATCTGTTCATCCTGTCCACTCTGAATCTAGCCTTAGCATCTATGGGAGAATAGTTGATGCGAATAGTGGATCCCCCATCCCGGGAGCCACGGTCATAGTATGGGATATAACGGAATCTAAGAGGCCTAAGCTTGGCGCTGGAATCTACTTTACCGATGAGAATGGAGAATATAATGTGTCCGGTCCATATATCATTCCGGGACATACGTATCGTATATACGCCTATCGTGGAAATATCTCCACAAATACATTCGATTATGTACCTGCAAAGTATGGAGACGTTCTTATCTTGGAGCATTCAAAGAACGTCTCCATGAAGCTCATTCCCGGTGCAACAATACTTCTCAAAGGAAAGGTATATGCTGTTGAGACTCCAATTCAGCCTATACGCTTCACCGTTGAAGTTAACTCTCTCGAAGGCAAACCCTACAAATTAAATACGAATTATATAAGTGAGTATGGTGACACGATAGACACTTGGTTCCTTATGTTGAATAGGTATGTGTGCATTGTACCTGCCAATCTACCAGTCTCCCTCACTGTCAAATCATGGTTTGTGGATTGGAGGAAAGGTGGAGTATTTCCAGTAGAATTCACTATTAAACCTTTGAAGGGCTTCGTCCTCTCCCAAGGGGAGAGGATCACATATGATATTTCAGAGTATGGACTTAAGAGAAGCCTGAACGTTGTCAACGCATATATAATGGAGGTCTCCGATAAGGTAAGCAAGGCTCAGAGGGATGGTTTCTATGTTGCTGAGGAACGTGTCAAACTTATCAGAGCTCAACAGGACGTTTTCAGGGCTGAAGAGTACCTTTCAAACAATCAATATGAGAACTCCTTCAGTCTCCTTTTGGAGGTATACTCCAAAGTTTATGGTGTCTCCAGAACCCTTGACTGGATGAGGTTTGTCAGCTCATCAAATGCTGTTTATCTTCCAGCCTTCTTCGCTATTCACAGCGTCATCCTTGCCTTCTTCATCTTTGAGGATAAAAAGAAGAAGCTAATCTCAAGTCTAATACTCTATATAATATTCCTGATCTCCCTATTCTGGATCTATCCAGGAACAAGAATAGCCGCCACTCACTCCTTCATAAACATCTTAAGCTTTCAGGTTCCGCTTTTCTGGTTGACGGCTATAGCATCCATATCAGTGACTCTCCTAGTAATATTTGGTCTGCCACGTGTATGGAAAGAGCCTGAAGTTGAAGGTAGGGTTCCATTAACCAGTGCGGCGTCCATAATATTCTCGATGGCGAAGCGCCAGATTAGACGGAGAAAAATAAGAGGCTTCTTCACAATATTCTCGGTTATAATCCTTGTTTTAGCCTTCACATCTTTAACCTCCTTCGGAACGGTCTACGGCCTCGTCTCTGAAGGTGTAAACGTACCATATAGGACTGATGGTGTTCTGGTTAAGCGTCCCGGAGCAGTTCTAGATGGAATTAAGAATCCATTCACTGCTCTAAGCCCAGATGACGTGAACATGTTAACCAGCATATTAAACATTAAGTTCGTAGCTCCGAAGGTTGAGAATATACCTGACTCTAAACCCTTAGGGAAACTAGAATCTTCTCTAGGCAGATCAATCTTTCTCTTCGGAGTCTTAGGGATTGCAGCATCAAATGAAACGTTGTATGTAGATCTCAACAGAACAGTTATTGAGGGATCATACCTCAAAGATCAAGATCAGAATGTTATCTTGATAAGTGCTGAGGCTGCTTCAAGACTTGGAGTGAAGGTTGGCGAGAAGGTTAATTTCTATGTTAGGGGCGTTCCAGGAATCGTGTCTACATTCACTGTTGGAGGAATATTTGATGATGGAGCCTTCTCGAAACTCACTGATATAAATGGTGAGGTGTACGGTCCTAAAAGGATGGTTGAGGCTCAGAAGGCCCTAAAGATTGTTCCCTGCAACACATCCGACATAATAATTATGAATTGGCAGACCGCCCTCTCCCTTCAAAAGAAAGCGATGGTCCTATCAACATCAGCCCCCACATTTGCAGCTATCTCCAGAATAACATTCCAGCCTAAGAGGTGGGGGGACCTTAACAGCATAGTGAACACACTAACTCTAGCCTTCGATTACCACGTATACGTGTCAAGAAACAATAAAGTTACACTTTACCGTCAAGGTTTCCGCTATGAGGCTAAGGGTACAATGGAAATTCTCTTCCCGCTTGTGATGGTAAGCCTAAACGTTGGAGCTGTGATGTTGAACGCTGTTTATGAGAGGAGACGTGAAATGGAGGTTCTAAGCGTTGTAGGTTTGAACCCAGCTCATATGGCCCTTCTATTCGTTGCTGAGGGAATAGTGATAGGGATGGTTGGTGGAGGAATCGGTTATCTGTTTGGTTTAGGCTTCTATCGTGTAATGTCGATTTTAGGGGTTTCACTTATGGTTAGGGAGAAGCTGGAGTGGTGGTGGAGTGCTGTCGGCTTCGCATTGGCTATAGCTGCCTCCGTCCTATCAACGATTAGACCAGCTATGATAGCTGTTAAAATGTACACTCCAAGTATGATTCGGAAACTCAAATTAACCGAGGTTGAGCGGAAGGAGAGGGAGAAAGAGGTCTTCAGGGTTTATCAAGCCAGGAAATTAAGTATGCCAGTTAAGGTTCTAGAGAATGAGGCGCCCTTCTTCTTTGGCTATGTGATAAGTAGGCTTAAAGAGCTGGAGGCTGGCACTTATGAAAGAACAGATAACGTTGTTGAGGAGCCTGAAATGGAGACTCCTAAAGGAGAAATAATAAAGAATATAAGGTTTATCCATATATTCGTTGAAGCTGGAAAGAGATACAGCACTAGGAATCGGGTGATATGTACCAAAGGCCCTGAAGACAAAGCCTTCAGGGTTGAACTTGAATCCGAACCTACCGAGCCGGGAATCCCAGAGAAACTGGTTGAGAGGACAGTGAAGATGATGAGGGATATCTCAATAGATTGGCTCAAAAATAAGAAGAGAATAATGGGGCTCGTCTAAAAGTTACACGTCTTCGGCTTGAGTTTATGGTTTGAACTGTAGTATGAGCTGCTGCTGTTATGCCTCATTTTATGTAGCTTCTTTAAAGCAATCTTCCTTGATTCCTCAAAATATAAAGCCTCGATTATCCCTTTCCAATCATGCCCTCTTCTAGAATTGTAGTATTCAAATTCTTCTTCGGAGAATTTAGCTAACTGGTCTGAGTCGTATAATATCTTAAATGGTTCAGAAGGGCTTCTCAGTCTATTATGATGCGTCTTTATTATGTTGCATACCGTCTCTATGAACTCTTCTCCATATCCAAGTTCTCTTAGGAGGTTTGATGCTATTTCAGGGCCCTTTTCATATTGATCCTTTACGGAGCTTCCCCCTATATCATGTAGTATTATAGTTGCCAATGTGAGTTCTTTGATATCTCTTGGTATTTTGAAGTGTTTCTCAGCTATCTCTAAAACTCTTTCTGTGTGGCTTACGCCGAAGTCATTCCTCTCTAAGTATGGCTTTGCAAGATTGAAGAGTCTTATTAGCCTTGGGAAGCGTCTTAGAATATTCTCCAAATGTCAGTTCCCGCCTCTCTATTTCCT
>WAQA01000195.1 GCA_015520475.1 Candidatus Bathyarchaeota archaeon
GTCTAAGTGTAGGAATCTAAAGGCAAACTCGAGGTCTAACCTTAAACTTGGATAGTATCTTGTGATGAGATCCTCAAGGGTTCCCTCCCCCAGCCTTTCACGAGTCTCCATTAATCCTCTGCCGGTTCCAATTAATTCAGGAGGTACACCGGCGGTGTAGAAGGCGAATGTGAAGGCAATAGCTCTAGGGAAATCTTCAAAACGCTCAAATCGGTATTTAATTATCTCTTTAGCGATATCTCTACCTACTTTGCCACGTTCTCTACATATCTTCATGAGCTCTGGGATTCTTGGAACGTGCCTAACATAGCTGAAGAACCCCTTCCTTATCAATCGATCCCTTCTACGAGGAATGAGATCCGCTATCTCACCTATTATAGGCGCGGCCTGATGTAACGTCTCCCAGTAATGCTTGGCGAAGATTCCGATTAAGCAGACCAAGAGATCCTTTTCATCCTCTGCGTAATCTATCGCTCTGGTTTGGGGAATCTTCTCCTTAACTATGTTGATCAACCGCCTACACTCTTCCGGTTCATAGTCATATCTTAGTGCAGACTGGATGGTGAGAGTTCTTATTCCAGGATACTCCTTAAGCACGTTCTCTACATTATCGGGCGTTATATGTCCCCTAAAAGGAAGAGCACCAGCGCCAAGGATGGGGCTGGCGGGAATAGAGAACTCTTCTCCAACAGCATTTATCTCAGAGACCGCTAACTTACACGCTAACACCGATGATAAATGACCATACAACATGGCTGAATCAGATCTCCCTACAAAAACTCTAAGATAGGAAGTTCTGATCCCCAGTCGATTACAGCCCATAAGAAACTCCCTTAATATCCACGAGACAGATAAAAGTTCAGGTACACCCTCGATCAGGGGGATGATGTGAAGACGGGAGGGGTCAAGTCTCAGATCAACCTCCTTTCTAACCCATCCCGTTAACTCATTTATACGCCTCCTGAAGTCTATAAGCTCCACAGGACTTTCCGTCATAGGATGGATAACTTCTAAAATGCCGAGCCTCCCAGAACGCCTCAACGCTTCAAAGTTGGCTTCCTTAATAGCTAAGAGAACCATGAGTTGCCTGAAGACGTTCTCTTGATTAACGCTTGGAGCCCTCGGAGTTACAAAGACGTCCTCACAGAGATCCAAGCCCTTATCCAACGCTTTAAGAACAACTTGGCTTACTTGATGGTAGGGTGTGAGCTTACCCTCATAGTCAACCATGTATTCGTCGCAACCTAGGCCGCCCTTCCCCTGCGGTAGCAGACACTCTATGGCTTCATCAGGCTCCATCTGAACAGGAACATATCTTCTGGCAGAGTCAGGATGCTGCGTCGCCATGACTGAAGGGAAAGACCTCTCCATAAGAGACCCTTCACGCATAACTACATTCATAAATATAAATATTTTCTAATATTGACTCATAAAAATGAAGAACAAGAATTCAACCCAAACAGCCGCATATAGGATCAGCCCATCTCCTAAAATAGTTTGAAGAAAGTTATGAGGATGGGCTGGCGTAGCAGAACCCATACATTGGAATACATCAAACAAGAGATCTAAAAGAGGAATCTTAGCAGGGATGGACTCCTTTCAGAATCTCTAACCATAATCTTCATAATTGATTCTGATACTGATGGAAGTAGTAGCATAGAGCCTTAGATTCTATAGATTAGGCTTCGGAGATAGTCTAATTTGGGATTGGGATTTCTCATAGAACTCCTCAAGTGAACCTTAAAAATTAAGAGGATTCTCCATACCACAATCATTTATATCTTTTATGATTGTTACGAGACTGTTCAGGTTCGGTATTAAGAAGTTAGGATTCTGCCTCTTTAGTCTCCATGGAGGATGATAGCTGCCTACTCTACTAACCGCAAATGTGTAGACGCCTGCTCTTTTCCCAGCTATGATGTCTTCCTCCATATCGCCTACATAGGCGGAGCATCCAGGCTTTGACTTCAGCTTTTCCAAGGTGACTAAGATTGGTTTTGGCGAGGGCTTCTGTTCGTCGCAGTCATCTTGACCAGTTACAGCTGAGAAGTACCTGTATATCCCGAAATTTTTCAGGTGTTCTCTTAGGAATAGGGACGGTATGTTAGATGTAACAGCCATTCTTATCTTCATCCGTTTAAGTTCTTTTAATGCGTCTTCCACTTCTGGAAATATGGTTACGAGATCGTTATATTTCGGGTAGACTCTACGGAATTCTTTAATTAACGTAGGCATCATCTCTTCTGGAACACCCATTGTTCTATAGAATTCATGCACAGAAAGTTTGAAGACTTTTTTGAAGGCTTCGATGCTTTCTATCCCCTTAAATCCTGCGGATTTAAGTGCTGCAGAGTTAGCTCTCCAGACAGCGTTTATGTCATCAATTAACACTCCACTCGCATCAAAGATAACTGTCTCTATTCTTCTCATACCTTAACATTATGATTGATGGATCTGAGATATGTTTTTCTGTTCCATTAGAGAGGTTGATGCCTATTTTTATAGAATTATGATAGTTGCTTCTTGGTGTTTGGAGAAAGGCCTTATCCAAGTTGATGCCTATTTTTATAGAATTATGATCCTCTGTGGAGGTTAATCTTTGATATTATATTTGTGAGGGCTGCTATCTTCTCGCGGTACTTAATTGCTTCAAAGGAGAGTTTTGATCTATCCTCAAGTATTGGATCCTCCTCTCCTCTAAGATTCTCCTTAACCCATTGATCCAGCTCCTCCCTCAACTCCTCAGCCACCTTCTCCTCTTCTTCTGCGAGATCAATTATCTCTACGGGGTCTTCTTTGAGGTTGTAAAGTTGAACTCCCTCCTTTCTGATTGGAGTTGAATGTTCCAGGCGCCAGTGTCCCATTATAGGCGGGGTATATATGAGTTTCCACCTCTCCGTTCTGATAGCTCTCTGCGTCGTCACCTGCTCCATAAATATCCTGTCCCGAATCTTCACGCCCCTCAATAATGGGGTTATGCTCCTTCCATCAATATCCAGCAGATTCAGGATTTCGGATGGAGCCTCTATAAGGTCTAGGATTGTAGGCAGTAGATCTATCTGTTGGCATAGCCCCTTAACTCTGACACCTTCTGGAAGTATACTTGGATGTCTCATTATAAGCGGTACATGGGTCACCGCATCGTATAGGGTGCCGTGACCCCAATCTTTAAGTTTTAAGCGTTCACCGTGATCCGCCGTTATAATAATTAATGTTTCATCCAGGACTCCCACATCCTTAAGTGTTGAGGTTACTTCCCCTATCGCATCATCCATATAACGTATTTCGCCATCATACAGGTCTATAGAGAATCTTTTGCTCCGCCTTTCATTTTTACGTTTAATTATCTCTTCTGTTTCTCCCCATCCTGGAACATATTCGTAGCCCGCCCCGGCCTCCTCAACCTTCAAGTCTGAGAGGTCACCCTCTCTATGATGGAACATTCCCCTATATCTTTTAGGTTGGTTATATGGTAGATGCGGATCCCAGTAATGAACGAAGAGGAAGAACTGCTCGTTTGAGTGATGCTTTATCCACGCGATTAATCTTTTATTAACATCCTCCGCTGTCAAGTTGGGAGGGGGAAGGAAACTGTTAGGGCTTGGATTTATATAGAAGTCGTATCCTCTAACCCAATGCTTACCGTGAGAGGGAAAATTTATCAGGTTATCTATAGCAGCTGTTGTGTATCCTAAGGCGTTGAGTATTTCAGGCATTGTGAAGATTCTATCATCAATCTGCCGTTGGTTAGGATGGATAAACTGATAGAATCTATGATGGATCGCATGTAATCCAGTGTATATACAGGTGAATGCGGGGCCCGTTGGAGCTCCAGAGGTGAAGAAATCCTCGAATACAACGCCCTCCTCAGCCATCCTATCTATATTTGGACTAGTCTCTCTGAAGTATCCATAACATCCGAGATGATCAGCCCGGGTTGTATCACAAACGATGAATAGGATATTCATGCTTCATTCATCTCTCTAGGCATAATCATATCAGATAACATCCTTTATAGGCATTATCGGATGGATCATCTTCAATAACTTCACGGAGAGAACCGCCAAACTCTTGCATGTATCTGCTAATTTCTCCGTCCATGGGGATTCTTCAATGTTTAAGCAAGGTGGAGCGATACTAAAGCCTTAAAGCAACAAGATATAATAATAGATTATGAAGTGGGAAGAGAGAAACCTTTCAAAGTCCTATATACTGTCGGGTAGGAACTGCTTTTTCCATCGTTACTGCGACTCAGGCTTCAAGACGAAATGGACTGGACTCTGGGGGGACTCTAAGAAGTTCCTCGATTACTTCGCCTTTAAAGTTGATGGGACATGGCTGTCCCCAAACAACTGTTACATGGTTGAATATGACGAGGCCGTCTGCATCCATAATTACAGTCTCGACGGAATAGAGGCTAAGGAGATCTTATTTGTCCCGGAGAATGGGAAGATTCTCTTCGTTACTCTCCAGATAGTCAATAGGAAGCTGAAGGAGAGAAGAGTTAGAATAGAGCTTGAAGTAGGGGTTAACATAAGGGAGATGGAGGAGAACTGGCATGAGAGGAAGTATCAATATAAACTCTTCCAGCACGCCGTCATCGTTGATTCGTCTAAGGGAACCCTAATCTACGGAGCTGATTATCCATTCTCCTTCCGAACCCTAAGCATTTATAGGGATCATTATCCTGGAGAGCTGGAGAGATGCTTCATCCCAGGAATTCTATATATGGATACGCCTATTAAGCCAGAAGCAGCTGTAAAGGTGAACTTTGCATTTGCATGCGGAGAGAACAGGAGAGAAGCATATCTGAACTTTAAACTTGGAAGTGGACATGTTGATCAGAGGTTAACTGAGAAGAGGAGAAGATACTTGGAGGTTTTAGATGGAGCCCTTCTAAGGACAGGCATAAAGGATATCGACGAATTATTCAGATGGAGCGTACTTGGATTGGAGAAGCTTATACATAAATCTTCAGTGGGTCTCGGAGTATTTGCTGGTTACCCATGGTTCACCCAGTATTGGGGTAGAGATTCAGGATGGGTTATACCAGCAATCATCGACTACGGAAACTTTGAGGATGCATGTGAAGCCCTTAGAACACTCGCGGATTTCCAGTCGGATGAGGGGGAGATACCGAACCTCATCCACCTATATCATGGGGCCTCATACGGCTCTTCAGATGCAACACCATTATGGATAATCTCCCTAGCACATTATGTGCTCAACTCCGGAGACATCAAGTTTCTAAGGGAATATGAGGATAATCTTATGAGGGCTATCGAGTGGTGTAGAACAAGAGACATAAACGGAGACGGATTATTAGAAACTGATAACAGATACACTTGGATGGATACATTAGAGAGGAGAGGAGCACCAGTTGATCTACAGGCCATATGGTTCAAGACCTTAACAGACGCTAAGAATCTCCTCAACATACTAGGTGTAAAGGGAGTAGATCCCCTCGAGATCAAATCTTTAAAGAATAGGATTGAAGAGGAATTCTGGAATGAAAAGGAAGGATTCTACTATGACAGAGTCAAAGATGGAGAGAAGAGTAACATAAAAACAGTGAACTCCATATTTCCGGTTCTATTCGGAGTGTCTAGAGAACCATTAAGAGTCATCGAGAAACTTGAGGGTGAGGAGTTCACCGGAGCATTCGGCATCAGAACACTCTCAAAGAATGAGCCGACATTCAATCCTGCAGGGTATCATACTGGAAGCGCATGGGGATGGATAAATGGGTTAATGGCCTCAATAGAATTCCTGTATGGAAGAGCGGATATGGGCTTAAAGTACCTCTCAATCTTAAAGAGCGTATTTGGAAGGAACTGTATATGCTCCCTCGATGAAGCATGGAACGCGGATAACGCAGACCCAACCCTTCTGAAGGGGTATGGAAGAGAACCCAGCGCAGTCTTCCAAGCATGGAGCTTCGGATCAATCATAAGATGTATAGACGAGTACATGCTCGGTTTGAGGATAGATGCCTTAAACAGAAGGATAGAGGTTTCAGCATCACTTAAGGATGGAATGGAGATAACCAGAAGGAAGAGGATTGGAAATGATCTAGTAGACTTAAAGATTAAGCAGACGAATGGGAAGGTTAAAGTTAACTATGTAAGTAGAGGAGGATCAAAGTACAGGTTAACAATCAATAATTGATGAAGGAAATTTGGATTCTATAGTCACCTGAACCGTTAGAAGACGACATTCTACAGATCCAAACAGGGGGTTCCAGCGGATAAGACTCCATCAGCAAACCCTATATATGAAAGTTATATCATAATACTGCAAACAATGCGTAGCTGGAATGAGATGGATGGATCAAACGGTTATAAGTACAGAAGAAGCGAAGAGAAAATCTGTAGATGAATTGTTAAAGGAACTCTCATCCAATAGGAATGGACTTTCAAGTTCAGAGGCAAAGAGGAGGCTTGCACAGTACGGATTCAACGATATCCCTGAGAAAAAAGAGAATCCATTCATCAAATTCCTAAGTTACTTCTGGGGTCCGATTCCATGGATGATAGAAGTAGCAGTCATCATGTCAGCCATCATAAGACACTGGCCTGACTTCTGGATAATACTTACACTGTTAATGTTAAACGCTGTTGTAGGTTTCTGGGAGGAGTATAAAGCAGGTAACGCTATTGAACTGTTAAAGCAGAAGCTGGCGTTGACGGCCCGTGTACTAAGAGATGGCAGATGGATTCAGATTCAAGCGAGAGAGCTTGTTCCCGGAGATATAATCCGTGTACGTCTAGGAGACATAATACCAGCAGACGTCAAACTTATAGATGGAGAATACTTGCAGGTTGATGAATCAGCATTAACAGGTGAATCTCTCCCAGTAGAGAAGGGCGTTTCAGACGTTGCATATTCAGGATCCATTGTACGGCGGGGAGAGATGGACGCCCTAGTAGTCTCTACAGGAGTAAACACATACTTCGGAAGAACCACAAGGCTTGTAGAAGAAGCAGAGGTTCGAAGCCACTTCCAGAAGGCAATAATCAAGATAGGAGACTATCTGATCTTGCTTGCCATCATGCTTGTAGCAGTCATCTTCTTCACAGCCATATTCCGCCATGAGAGTATAATGGCCACCATCCAATTCGCACTTGTATTAACAGTCGCAGCTATACCTGCAGCGCTCCCAGCAGTCCTCTCAGTCACAATGGCTATAGGAGCAATATCCCTAGCCAAAAAGGAGGCCATCGTAAGCAGATTAGTTGCAATAGAAGAGATGGCCAGCATGGATGTTCTCTGCTCGGACAAAACAGGCACAATCACCAAGAACGAGCTTACCATAGGGGATGTGATGCCACTGGACAGATTCAAAGATGGAGATGTATTACTCTTCGCGGCGTTAGCATCAAGAGAGGAGGATCAAGACCCAATTGATAACGCAATCATCAACAAGATTAAGGATGACAAATTCATCATAGAGATGCTCAGCCAATTCAAGATAGAAGACTTCAAACCGTTTGATCCAGTCTCGAAACGAACAGAAGCTACGGTGAGGGATAAGAGAGGAAGGATCTACAAGGTGGCGAAGGGAGCCCCACAAGTCATCTTGTCACTTGTATCAAACAGAGACTCCGTAGCCGACAGAGTCAACGAATACGTTGAAGCATCAGCCCTAAAAGGATACCGTACATTAGGCGTAGCAAGAAGTGACAGCAAAGGGAGATGGCGATATATAGGCTTGATAGCGCTCTATGATCCACCACGCGAAGACTCTGCTGAAACAATAAAAACAGCGCAGTCGATGGGTGTAAACGTTAAGATGGTCACAGGAGATCATATCGCCATAGGAAAGGAGATAGCGCATCAGGTAGGTTTAGGTACAAACCTATTATCAGCCTCCTCCTTCCTAGAGAAGCCAGACAGCGAAGCGCAGCCGATAGTTGAGAAGGCAGACGGCTTCGCCCAAGTCTTCCCAGAACATAAATTCAGGATAGTGAAGCTGCTGCAGAACGCTGGACATATCGTTGGAATGACTGGGGACGGAGTGAATGATGCCCCAGCACTCAAACAGGCTGATGTTGGAATAGCGGTTGCCGGCGCAACAGACGCTGCAAAGTCTGCGGCCGACATCGTCCTTACAAAGCCGGGACTCTCCGTGATAATCGATGCTATAAAGCAGAGCCGAAGAATATTCCAGCGAATGAACAATTACGCCATTTACAGAATAGCTGAAACCATTAGGGTGCTCCTCTTCATTACAGCGTCAATAATAATATTCCAGTTCTATCCGGTCACGGCGCTTATGATAGTCCTATTAGCAATCCTAAACGATATACCAATAATAACAATAGCCTACGACAACGTTAAGTATTCGAAGGAGCCTGAAAGGTGGAACATGCGAATTATACTGGGCATCGCCACTGTACTTGGAGTATTGGGAGTGCTTGAGAGCTTCGGAATCCTATATATAGGATGGGTTGTGCTGGGCCTTAGCCGTGAGGTCCTCCAATCATTCATATATCTTAAGCTCTCCGTGGCAGGTCACCTAACCGTCTTCATGGCGAGAACAAGGGATCATTTCTGGTCTGTTAAACCGGCAAAGCCTCTTCTACTGGCAGTAATACTTACACAGCTCGCCGCAACATTAATCACGGTCTACGGCATCCTACTGCCCGCCATGGGATGGGGACTAGCCCTTCTAGTCTGGGGATACGCATTCATATTCTTCTTCATAATAGATTCCTCAAAGGTCTACGTCTATAGACTGATGAATCATAGAGGCTTAAGGTTTCACAGGTAAGATGCATCAATAAACCCGCATGGAAAGAGGATCTAGGAGACTCTACAGACACATATTCCAACATTATAGATGGAGGATCTAGGGAGACTTTAGACGATTAACTCTGGAAGGCAAAGTGAAGGTTTGGTGCGGCGGGCCGGATTTGAACCGGCGAACCCCTACGGGAGAGGATATCCCATCATCTTCTATCTTGAGTCCTCCGCGTTTGACCTGACTTCGCTACCGCCGCATCAAATATAAGCTAGAGCGTCTAGCTCCAAATATATTTTATCTTGAAACCTCCCTTCCTAGGGGAACTAGCTTATCTCGGTTCCTATAGTTTCACCATTGACGACAGCTGTTATATTCTCCGGTTTAAAGCCGTTCAGCACAACAGTCCTTATCTTTTCCCTCCCTATAATCTCGATTGCTTTCGGATCCAGTATCTGATGAATCCCAACCTTATACTCTCTCCCCTTGAATATCTTAGGAAGATCACTGAATCTTATATGGTCTATCTTTTCGGCTTCAGGATACTTTCTAGGATCCTTATTGTAGATTCCATCTTGATCCGTTGCTTTTATGATCATATCCGCGTTTATCCTAGACGCCATCATAGCCGCCACCGTATCAGTTGTCATACCAGGCTTAACCCCACCCATAAAGACGCGGCCATCCCTCTCGAAGACGGTGACAGCCTCATCTATCGATGTAGGAATCAGCTTCAGCGTTAACCCTCCAAATTTAATGGCGAGTATTTGAGCAAAGACCCTGGAGATTGATATTGCTATCTCATCCTGCTCATCGCTGTTTAGACCGGCGTCACGGGCCACCCTTATGAATTCTCTGGCTATGGATCCTCCACCTGTAACAGCAACAAAATTATGGTTTTGAAGATATAGCTTCCGCAGCACCCCAGCGTATCGGCTTATTAGATGCGGATTTGGAGGGGAAGCTATAACGGATCCTCCTATTCTCACTACAACCCTCATCGAAATACTCCTCTGGAGACCTTAATATGTAAATACTCCACCCTTCTCCTCGATGGACATCTCACCTTAATTGAATATCCACTTGTACAGGAACATCCAAAAAATACTATGAGACCAAGTATTTAACTCTATTCACAATCCACCCTCCACCCTGACGGGTAGACCTCTTCCGATAAGTCCAGATGGGACGCCCCGTTCAGATAGTTATTGATGATTCACAGATTACCTCCAGAGATTTTTCAGCATTTAAAGCCTCAAATAAAAGAGTTGCAGATATATCTTTGGTGTAGACTGGTAATGGTGAGGATTCATGGTTGAACTTATATTCCTTGGAACTGGAGGGGGAAGATTTGTTATGATAACTCAGAGGAGGAGGACAGGTGGTATCAGGATCCTATCAGAGGATCTGAATCTTCATCTTGATCCAGGTCCCGGAGCATTGATTCATAGTATCGACATGAACCTTGATCCACAGAAGATCAACGCCATATTCGTTTCACATTCTCATCCGGATCACGTGAATGATGCTGAGGTCCTGGTTGAGGCTATGAGCCATGGAGCTAGGAGTAGGAGGGGGACTCTAGTGGCCTCCCGCAGCGTTATCCATGGAAACGATATCTGTGAGCAGTCAATCTCAAATTATCATCAGGAGATGCTTGAGAGGATTATTGAAGCATCAGCAGATAAGAGATTTAGGCTTGGAGATTTGGATTTTAAGGTGACAAGGGCTGTCCATTCGGATCCGGACACTGTAGGGTTCAGGGTGAAAACGGATGATTATGGAGAGTTCGCCTACACCTCAGACTCTGAATATTTCGATGGTATAGAACAATATTATGAAGGAGTTAGACTTTTAATATTATGTGTTTTGAGGCCTTCCGGGAAGCCGTGGAAGGGACATATGACCACAGACGATGCAGTTAAGATCATTAAGGGATCTAAACCTGAAATGGCCATTATAACCCATTTTGGAATGCAGATGCTTTATAGATCCTGGAGGGAGGCGAAGCATATAGAGGAGGAGACTGGCGTACCGACGAGGGCGGCTGTCGACGGAATGAAGATAACATTCAACGAAGAGATCAAGGTGAATCTTCCAAGGAGACAGATGGATCTTGGATCATTCATTTCTTAACAGTACTCTTTTATGTATATTCCATCCGATATCTCTTCAGCTCCATCTCCAGGCCTCCCGAAGCACATCTCCCTTATTCGGTGCATGGCTACGAGATCATCCTTTAACGGTTCTAGATTCTTTGGAGCGTACACTTTCACGTTCAATTCTTGGCTTAACGCCAAACCCTTCTCCTTCTTATAACGCCATATAGCATTGTTGAACTCCATGAAGCTCTTCAGTAGATTGCCTGATTCACTGCTCCACCCCTCAACCTCCACAGGGAAACTTTGGGTGTGTATGCTCTCCTTTGAGTAGAGCTCCAGCCAGATGGCTTCTGTTATAAATGGACATATCGGAGCAAGCAGCTTCAGTATAGTCTCTAAACATTTATGAAGTGTATACCATGCTCCACGCTGCAGCTTCAAATCGAATATCCCCTTATGATTGTAAGCTCTGGATTTAACAGCTTCAATATAATGATCAGCAAAGATGTTCCATGTGAAGTTTCTAATGGCCGTTGCAGGTATGAAGGCGTTCATATCCTCATATCCCCTTCTACACTCCCGGATCAGATTGTTTAGTTCTGAGAGGATCATCCTGTCGAGAGGGGCTAATTCATACTCATCATATTCCTGCGGAAAAGAAGATATGAAACGAGCTATATTCCATAGTTTAGTCAGGAACTTCGAGTTTCCCCTTATCCTTTCATAGGAGCATCTTATGTCGCCGCGGGCTATATTTCCTTCTAGGCTGGTCCATATTCTGAAGGCTTCACTGCCGAACCTTTTAATGACATCCTGTGGATCAATCACGTTTCCAGCGCTCTTACTCATCTTTCTCCCCTCCTCATCGACGACATGCATATGTATCCAGACATACTTGAATGGAGGCTTCCCGAATAGGAGGTAGGACTTAAGCATTGTGAAGTACAGCCAGTTTCTAACTATCTCTTTCCCCTGAGGCCGTAGAGTACATGGAAAATTCTTCTCAAAGAATTCCTTATTCCATAAATATCCTAAGATGTAGACTTCCGAAGTTGCTGAATCGAACCATGTATCGAATGTTCTCTCTTCACCCTTAAACTCTCTTGAACCGCATCTTGGACATTTATCGATTGGAGGTTTCTCCCTCCAAGGCTGATAATATCTTCCAGGTTCCGGAACAACTATGTATCCACATCCCTCACAGTACCATAATGGAATCTCCGTCCCATAGAATCTTCTTCTAGATATAACCCAGTCTATATCTATCGAGTTGATCCAGTCGATGAGTATCTGCTTGCTTTCAGGAGGATAGAATATCATCTGATCCGCCATGCTTAGAATCTCATCTTTAAATTCAACCTGCTTCAGATAGAATTCTTTCATAGGCACAAACTCTATTGGATTCTTGCTTCTCCAACATATAGGTCTCCTCTGAACTATCTCTTCCTGCTTCACTATAAGCCCTGCATCTTTGAGATCCTCAATTATCCTTCTCCTCGCCTCTTCAACCGGTAAACCATTATATTTGCCAGCCTTCTCATTCATCCTTCCATCCTCATCTATAGCGAATATAGGCTCAAGGTTTAGCTCTCTTAAGATTCGTATGTCACTGTAGTCTCCGAAGCTACATATCATAACAAGCCCTGAACCGAAGTCCGGCTTCGCATATGGATGTGGAATAATCTTCACTTTGTGACCGTATATCGGGACGATTGCGTTCTTACCATTTAGATGCAGATATCTCTGATCCTCTGGATTATATAGGATCACCCTGCAGGAACAGAGGAGCTCAGGTCTCGTAGTCGCTATGATTATTTCTTCACCGGTCTCAGCGACTCTGAACCGTATATAATTCAGAACAGTCTTCTCCTCTTCATATTCGACTTCAGCATCTGAAATCGTTGTTTTACATACTGGACAGTAATTTGTTGTCTTCTCATCCTCATAGATTAAGCCTTTATTCCAGAACTTTATGAATGTCTCCTGCGTCAACCTCCTATATTCTGGATCATCAGTTTCATATCTGCCGCCGATCTCATGTTTTAGGCTCCACGAGTTACAACTCAACCCTAAACTTTTGAATGTATCGAGTGATCTGTCACCGCTCTCCTTCAAGATTATCTTACATTTCTCTATGAACTCATCCCGTGGAGTCTCATGCATCGATATATTAAATGTCTTCTCAGTCTGAACTTCGACTGGCAAACCATTCTTGTCTAAGCCTATAGGAAAGAGAACATTGTATCCGGTCATCCTCCTATACCGTGCAAATATATCCATCCAGACATACGTGTATGCTTGACCTATGTGGATAGGCGTATTAACGTAGGGTGGCGGAGTGTCGATGCTGAAGATAGGCTTGTCACTCTTCTCATCGAACCTGAATAGGTCTTCTTCCATCCACTTCTTGAACAGGTCATGTTCAAGACTTGGATTCCACGTCTTCTCCTTCAATTTAGGTTTAAACCTTATCTTGGCTTTCAGAGTCATCTATCCTCCTATAAATTGATGAACTGAGATAATGGCAACATGGATATTCTTTCATGGATGTATGGATCCTCGCCCCATCCATACCTGATGATACTCTATAAAAGGTTAATGTACTTGGCGGTGGCGGTGTTCCATCGTCGATCTTCACCTTTCCCCCAAACAACTCATTGAGGTTCATATTTTCGAATGGAGATATATAAGTTTTGATTCTTCCATTCTCATCTCCAACGTAGAATCTTCCGTTCATAGAACAGTTCCGGTAGGAGAAGCAGTCCTGAAAGGGCTACTGAACATACAAGCAGTAACTCCTCAATCCCTAATGGAACTGTTCCAAACATCGTCTGCAAAACTGGAACATATATCACTGCAAATGTAGATGCGATAGAGGTTAACTCCGCAAATAGCAGGAAACGATTCGATGTCCAGCTCAACCTGAAAGCTGAGTACCTCTCAGATCTGCAGTTCCACACGATTATGAGCTCCCTTAATGTTGCCTGGGTGAAACACATAGTCTGCGCCTTAGCCAATCTTTCAGCCTCGGAGAGGCCGGCTGCAAAGAATCCATACTCATAGACGAGGAGGAAGATGGCTGTTGTACCAACATACTGACAGATGAAAGAGATTATTATCTGAAGCAATCTTCCATACAGGATTCCCTGCTTCGGATCTCTCGGAGGCCTAGCCATGACATCCTCAAGCGGCGGGTCAACACTTAAAGCCGTAGCTGGTCCACCGTCAGTGACAAGGTTTATCCAGAGTATCATTGCAGCAGTCAACGGAAGAGGCATCCCGAGAATAGCGAAGGTTGCTATAACAGCTAACTCGTCGAAGTTGCTTCTCATCAGGAAGAAGGCGAACTTCCTTATATTATCATATATTAATCGACCATGCTTCACAGCGTTCACTATTGTTGCGAAGTTATCATCCATCAATATCATATCTGAGGCTTCCTTTGTTACGTCTGTACCTGTAATCCCCATTGCAACCCCTATATCAGCATTCTTAAGCGCTGGAGCATCATTCACTCCGTCCCCAGTCATCGCCACGATCTCACCCTTCTTCTTTAACGCGTTAACTATTCGAAGTTTATGCTCTGGAGAGACACGTGCATACACCTTGACTTTCTCCACTATATGTTCGAATTCTTCATTGCTGATACTATCCAGCTCCTCTCCTGTTAGGATCATGTCTCCATCCTTGAATATTCCAAGCTCCTTGGCTATTGCAACGGCTGTGAGCTTATGATCACCCGTTATCATCACAACCTTGATTCCAGCCTTTCTGCATAGGATTACTGATTCCTTAGCCTCTTCCCTAGGCGGATCTATCATGCCCACTAATCCTACAAAGACCATACTTGCCTCAACATCCTCACCGAATCTACCTCTAGATTCTGGAAGACGTTTATAGGCCATCCCTAAAACTCGAAGAGCATCATTAGCGAATTTCTCGTTGATCTCAAGTATCTTCTTTCTCTTCTCCTTTGTAAGCCTCTTCTCCCTTCCATCCTCAAGGATCCAGCTGCATCTTTCAATAATTATCTCCGGAGCTCCCTTAGTGTAAGCGTATATGTCATCTCCAACCTTATGGATAGTCGTCATCATCTTCCTTTCTGAGCTAAATGGGATCTCGGCGATACGTGGACATCTCCTCTCCAGCTCTTCCTGTCTCAGCCCAGCCTTACATGCTGCTACGATAAGTGCTCCTTCAGTTGGATCTCCCGTTACATCCCATCTGTCACCATCATTCTCAAGACGAGAATTGTTACATAGAGCACCTATCTTGAGGAGGAGGGATAACGCTTCATCCCGTTTAGGATCTATCCGTTCACGTTCGGATTCATGGACAAATTCTCCTTCAGGAACGTATCCTGAACCTGTAACTTCAACCGTTCTTCCATCACAGTACATTCTCCTAACAGTCATCTCACCCTTCGTCAATGTGCCAGTCTTATCTGAGCAGATCACCGTCGTGGATCCTAGAGTTTCAGCCGCAGCTAGCTTCCTGATAACAGCATTATGCTTAGCCAGCTCCCTAGCTCCAAGAGCCAGAGCTATCGTAACGATCGCTGGTAAACCTTCAGGAACTGCTGAGACGGCTAAGGCAACGACAACCATGAAGTATTCGATTAGATTCTCGAATTCCAGGGCGTTTGGTTCCCTAAGTATCTCAAGTACGAAGATTATTATACATACTACAATTATGAATTTGCTTAGTTTCTTGGCGAATTGGTTAAGTTTAACCTTTAGCGGAGGAGTCTTCTCCTCAGCCTCCTGTATCATACCAGCTATCTTGCCGAATTCCGTGTTCATTCCGGTTGAGGTGACAACGGCTTTTCCACGTCCATATATAACATGTGTCCCCATGAAAACCATATTTCTTCTATCAGCTATCGAAGCTTCAGGCTTCACAGGTTTAGTATGCTTCTCCACAGGAGTTGATTCTCCCGTCAAGACAGCCTCGTTAGTTCTCAGATCTATGGATTCTATCACCCTAGCATCGGCTGGTATGCGATCTCCAGATTCAAGGAGGAGGATATCTCCTGGAACAACCTCCTCAGCCGGGATTATCCTCTCCCTTCCATCCCTCAACACCCTTGCTTTGGGAGCTGCGAATCGTCTTAGAGCCTCCATAGCCTTCTCTGAACGATACTCCTGCACAAACCCGACAACCGAGTTAAGTATGACTATCACGCCTATAGTGACTGGATCAGCATAATCTTCCAAGGTTGGAGGTTCACTCTTCATGAAGATTGCTAATACCGATATTGCTATCGCAGCCAGAAGCATAAGAACGAAGACGTCCTTGAATTGATTAAGGAATATTGTGAAGGGGCTTATCCGTCTCCTCTCTTCAATCCTGTTCGGTCCATACTCGCTTAAGCGTTTAGCAGCTTCCTCACTACTCAACCCTTTAACGTCAGTGTTTAACGCCTTCAAGACGCTCTCTAAGCTTTCTGCATGCCACTGCATCTTCATCTTCTAAGTCTTCCCATACTAAGACACTCAGACATTAATAAATTTTCTTTTATCCCGGAAAGGGAGGATATTTTAGGCAAGAATTAAGAATATGGATATTCAAGTATTTAGGTGTGAGATGCAGAATGGAATATCAAATTGTTGAGGCGGTTGCTCCAGCCTCCTCAGCCAATCTAGGATCAGGATTCGACGTCTTCAGTGTAGCCCTAGAAGCCCTCAAAGACTCCGTTAGGGTCGAAGTTGGAGATGAGAGGGGTATACGTATAAACGTGAAGGGAATAGGCTCAAACATTATACCTACAGATCCAGAGAGGAACACGGCCGGAGTAACAGCCAAAACCTTACTTAAACTTTCAAAGAGGAATGTTGGGTTAAAGATTGAGATTTACAAGGGGGTTAGGCCTGGCAGCGGACTTGGAAGCAGCGCCGCAAGCGCCGCTGCAACAGCGGTAGCACTGAACAAAGCGTTAGGCCTCAACATGGCAAGAACAGAATTGATTGAGATAGCTGCTATGGGAGAAGTTGCATCCGCAGGCGTTGCCCACGCAGATAACGTCTCATCAGCAATCCTAGGCTTCTTCAACCTTGTCAGATCCTATGATCCGTTGAGGGTGGTTAATATGCGCCTCCCAGAGAACGCAGGCTTCGCAATAGCAATCCCAAACATATACTATAATACTGGCAGGGCACGCGCGATACTGCCTAGAAAGGTAAGCCTATCAGACCTAACATGTAATGTCGGATATGCATCAACGTTCATAGCTGGAATAGCATTAAAGGATGTTAATCTGATGGGGGAGGGAATGAAGGATAGAATAATTGAACCTGCAAGGGCAAGATTGATTCCTGGACTCAAACACGTTAAAGAAGCAGCATTAAACGCTGGAGCTGCAGGAGTAACGATAAGCGGCGCAGGACCCTCCATAATAGCCCTAGTCAACACAGACAGAGCAGACATGAAAGAAGTAGCCAAAGCCATGAGAGAGGCCTTTAGAGAGAAGGGAATAAAAAGCGACGTTATATGCTCAAGAACCGGACCGGGCGCCCAGATAGTGAGGGCCGAATGATAGATCATATCCTCATCGATATCTGAGCGGATACTCACAATACCTCTTCACCATTCATCAAGCTTAGAGCAGCATAAAAGTTATTGAGTATATAAAGATAGATGGATAGGGATTATTTTTAGTCTAAAATCTCTCGGGACGAGAATATGGAATGCAACATGATGATTAAAGGATGCACAATCCTCACAATGGATAGGGGGAGAATTATAAAGAGGGGATTAATCGCTATCAACAATGAGAGAATAGAGTATGTTGGAAGAGAAGAGGAAGCCGGCGATATTAAGGCTGAAAGGATCATTGACGGACATGGAAAAGTTGCAATGCCAGGATTGATAAACTGCCACACCCACATCGCAATGACTCTCTTCAGAGGTATAGCAGAGGATCAAGAAGTGAATAGATGGCTTAGAGAGACCATATGGCCACTGGAAGCGAAACTTGATCCTTTAGATGTATATTTCGGTTCTTTACTTGGATGTCTCGAGATGATTAAGAGTGGAACAACATGCTTCTGCGACATGTACCTTTACGGAGAATCTGTTGTGAGGGCGGCTGAGAGATCCGGGTTAAGAGCTGTTATAGCGCCCGGAATCATAGAAGCTGGAGATAGAAGGATAGGTGAGAAGATGCTTGCTGAAAGCGTGAGGATATCTGAGAAGTACAGATGCTATGCTGGAGGGAGGATTACAACGCGGTTAGGTCCACATGCAGTGTACACTTGCAGCTTAGACCTGCTAAAGAAGGTTAGGGATAACGCTTCATCCCTAAAGGTAGGAGTTCACATACACCTAGCAGAGTCTAAAGAGGCAGCTATTAGAGTGAGAGAGGAGAGAGGCATTAGCGAAGTATCCATACTGGATGAGGCTGGACTCTTAGATTCAAATCTGCTCGCAGCCCACTGCATACATCTCTCCAGAGAAGAGATAGGCATTCTGGCTGAGAGAGATGTTAAAGTAGTCTATAATCCAGTCTCGAACATGAAGTTGGCTTCAGGAATACCGAGGATTAAGGAGATGCTTGATTTAGGGGTTACAGTTGGCCTAGGCACAGATGGACCTGCCAGCAACAATGCTCTAGACATGTTCGAGACTATGAAGACAGCAGCTCTTCTCCAGAAGATCTACTATAAGGATCCAAAGGTTCTCCCTGCAAGGAAGGTGCTTGAGATGGCGACTATTGACGGAGCTAAAGCTCTAGGCCTAGAAGACATTACTGGATCAATAGAGGCAGGGAAGAAGGCTGATATAATATTGGTGGATATGCGGAAACCTCATTTAACCCCAGTACATAACGTCTACGCATCCCTCGTCTACTCAGCACGTGGATGCGACGTAGACACAACAATAGTTAACGGAGAAATATTGATGGAGAATAGGGAAGTAAAAAGATTAAGGGAGGATGAAGTTATAGAAAAAGCGGAGAAGACTGCTTTGAATCTGATTTTACGTTGATCCTACGCTTCTCCGCAGAGCTCAGTTATTCTCTTCCAGTTCTCATCAACCCACTCCTGAATCCTCTTGATCTCATGTTGGAATTGAGGCTTGAAGAGATGCCTGAATCTCCCCTGCAACTTTAGGAATTCCTCAATGGGCTTCGGCCTTGGAACCTTAATGTTCAATTTGTATTTGCCGTTCTCCACTTCATAGACTGGCCAGTAACGTGTCTGAACAGCTAATCTAGCTATCTCGATGCTTTTATCGGAGTCATGTCTCATCCCAAGCGGACAGGGAGAGAACACATGTATAACCGCTGGCCCCTCAACCGCCAAGCCCCTCTGAACCTTCCTTATATAATCGTTCCAGTAAGCCGGGGATGCCGTGGCCGCATACTCAATCCCATGAGCAGCACATATCCCTATAAAGTCCTTCTTAAATTCTGGTTTACCGGGAATCTTTGTTCCAGCAGGGCTTGTCGTCGTGGCTGCTCCATGAGGAGTTGCACCTGACCTCTGTATTCCAGTATTCATGTATGCTTCATTATCATAGCATATGTAGAGGAAGTCATGTCCCCTCTCAAGGGCTCCAGAGAGAGCTTGTATCCCAATATCGAAGGTTCCCCCGTCACCTGCAAAGGCTATTATATCAACCTCTTTATTCCATGCCCCTCTCTTCTTCAATGCTTTGATTGCGGCTTCTATTCCAGAAGCCACGGCAGCAGCGTTCTCGAAGGCCACATGAACCCATGGGGTCCTCCAGGACGTGTACGGATATATCGTCGAAGCCACCTCTAAGCATCCAGTAGCATTAACTATTATTGTAGGTCTCCTCAGCGCCTTCAAGGTCATCCTAGCGATTATCCCAGCTCCACACCCAGCACATAATCGATGACCGGATGTGAAGAGCTCCTCGACAGTAAGCTCCTTTAACGTAACCATCTTATTCCCTCACTCCTACAAATTTTATCGGTTCCTTAACGGTTCCAGTCCTCGCAACTTCAAGCGCTTCGTCGAAGATAACCTTTATATCTGATGGCGTAATGTCTCTTCCTCCTAAACCATAGATTCCATTAAATATTTTGAGGTCTGAACCGTTCCGGTAGAGGATCGAGGCTATATCACTGCATAATGCTCCATATGGAGCCCCAAAGCTACATGCCCTATCAAGAACCGCTAGAGCCTTCAAGCCCTTAACAGCCTCCAATAGATCCTCTGATGGGAATGGACGGTAAACCCAAGGCTTTATCACACCAACCTTCCTCCCTTTACTTCGAAGGTTCTTCGCTACAGCCTTGGCGGTTCCCGCGGTGCTTCCTAGACAGAGAATGGCTGCCTCAGAATCTTCAACGCCATAAACATCAACGGTTCCATATTCTCTACCTGTCAATTCATAGTATTCTTTATTCACTTTCTCAATTACTTGGAACGCCTTATCGAACGCTTCAACCTGCTGCCTCTTCACCTCAAAGTAGTAGTCGGTGAGACATAGAGCTCCAACAGTTATGGGTCTGTCAGGATCAACCCTGAAGAGAGGCTTCCTCGTCGACACAAACCTGGATACTTCCTCGTCATCTTGAACCTCAACGCCCTCAAGCGAATGCGACAGAATGAAACCGTCCAGGTTCACGGTTACCGGAAGCAGAACATCGTGATCCTCAGCTATCCTGAAGGCCTGTATTATCCAGTCATAGGCTTCCTGAGCGTTCTCGGCATATATCTGGATCCATCCGCTGTCCCTTGAACCCATCATGTCAGAGTGGTCTCCATGAATATTTATTGGAGCGGATAACGCCCTGTTTGCAACAGCCATCACAATAGGACATCTCAAACCTGAAGCAATATATAGCATCTCATGCATCAGAGCTAAGCCTTGACTTGCAGTTGCCGTGAAGACCCTTGCACCTGCAAGGCTGGCGCCGATACATGCAGACATCGCTGAATGCTCAGACTCTACACAGATAAACTCTGCATGCACCTCCCCATTAAAGACGTACTCACTGAAGGTTTCCACTATGATCGTCTGAGGAGTAATAGGATAGGCCGCTACAACATCTACATTCGACTGTTTAGCAGCATAGGCAGCCGCTTCATCCCCAGTTAAACCTATAACTCTACTCATCTCCGTTCCTCCTCCATTCTTATGGCCTTAACTGGACATTCATTAGCGCATATCCCGCATCCCTTGCAATAGTCATAATTTACGGTGACTATCTTCTCCTTTCTGATTATGGCGCCGTCTGGACAGTATATCCAGCATAGGAGGCAGTATATGCA
>WAQA01000196.1 GCA_015520475.1 Candidatus Bathyarchaeota archaeon
ATGAGGCTCATCTTCCATCCCTACTTTCCCTTATCGCCTTAATCCAAGCGTCCCTCCCAACCCTCCTTATTATTTTGCTGGCTCTCTCAACTTTTCTGTAAAGCTGCAATTTCAGTCTCTCCTCAACTTCCCTTTCAAGAGCCTTCTTGATTACTTCAGACGGCCTTATACCGAGCTCCTTAAGCTTCCTTCTAAGCTCCGCGTCAATCCTTGCCGAGACGGTTACTTGCTTAGTCAAATATACCACCAAAACTTACTACTCAATCATACAGTATAAATTCTACTGCGATATTAGCGTTGAACTCTTTTAGCAAGGTTAAGAATTATAAGTGAAGAAGACTGTTAAAGTTGTCTCTCTAATGGGATTAAGCGTCAGCTCTTAGAATGGGGATGCGAGAATCTCCGGTGTTTTCTTCATGGTGAAAGGGATGTTCCCTATCTATGGGGAAGGGTCTCCTGAGGATGGAGCGGGAGATGCTAAGATTCTTTTTTGGACTCGGAAGCGGGAAATGTGATCATCCCGTTAGGTCAATGTACCTCGATCTCCTCATCGTCCAGGAAGTATTATCCTTTATTTTGGATTTGAACCTTTTGCTTCACGTATCATTAATATTTTAGTGAGTCTTATTAATATGGGATGGTGTAAGAGTAGGATCTCCGATTGTTGTGTAGAGGAAAGTTTGGATGCTGATTCGTGAGGTGATACTGGAGAACTTCATGAGTTATGAGTATGCTAGGATACCTTTTAGGTCTGGTGTTAATGTGATCTGTGGGCCTAATGGGTCTGGTAAGTCATCTGTTCTCCTCGGGATCTCTGTTGCCCTCGGCCAGTCCTATACTGAGAGATCAAAGAAGCTCAGCGATCTTATCCGTTGGGGTAAGGATATGGCTAGGGTTACGCTTGTCCTTGACAATTCACGGAGGGGGAGGAGGCGTCCAGTCCCTAGGATAAAGAAGGATACTATCTTCCTCAGTAGGGTTCTTAGGAGGGATGGGAAGTACTGGTTTGAGATTGACGGTAGGGCTGTGTCCAAGAATGATGTTAGGAGGATCCTCTCATGCTTCGGGGTTGACCCTGAGAATCTCCTGATAATCATGCATCAGGGGATGGCTGAGGAGTTCATTATTCTTCCCCCTCAGGAGAAGTTGAGGGTTGTTGAGGCTGCTGTAGGCCTGGAATCTTATAGGCGGAACGTCCTCGACGCTAGGAGGAAGCTGAATAGGATATTCAGCCAGGAGGAATCCATAAATAAGCTTATGGAGTCCGCTAAGCAGACATTGAATTATTGGAGGGAGCAGTATGATAGGTATCAGGAGAAGAAGCAGCTCATCTTGAAGAGGCAGTTTCTGGAGCGGGAGCTGGCGTGGGCTGAGGTCTCATCGATAGAGGCTGAAATCTCAAAGGTTAAGGGTGATATTGGAAGGCTTAAGAGCGATCTGGAGGAGATCGATTCTAGGAGAGCCTCCTATAGGGAGAGGCTGGAGAGGCTTAGGGATGAACTGGCCAGGCTGGATCTCGAGTGGAGGAGACTCCTCGAGGACCGTTTAAGGTTGGAGGGGGAGAGGGCGAGAAATGAACTTGCAATCTCCCTCATAGAAGAGTTCATCTCCAACCTTAACTCCTCAACCACATCCTCCAGCGAGGTCTATGGAGTGAATGGTCAGGGGGATCCAGATGAACCGTCTGGAATGGACATATTAAAGGTTTTATTTGAGGGTTTGAGGGGGATAGCTGCCTCAGGATATGTGGCGGCTGATACGCTTGAGTCGTTGAGGGAGAGATCAAACACTCTCAGGAGTAGACTCTCAAGATTACATGCCCGGATATCGGATGTTGAGGATCGGATGGACGGAACCCTCTCAAGATTGAGGATGCTGGGTGATGAGGTTCTTGATTGTAGGGTTGAGTTGGCATTGCTTGAGCATCGGAGGCGTAATGTGATGGATGAGATCCTCGAGAAGGAGAAGCTCCTAAAGTCCCTGATGGGGGATCTCACGTCTGCGAGGGGTAGGGCTGAGGGGAAGGGGTTGAGGGTGGCAACTGTTAGGAGTGTACGTGAAATCCTCGATGAGATCAGGGTTACTGATGGGAAGATAGCTGCTATGGCAGACGTCTCAGAGGATATTGAACGGATGTACGAGTCATACTCGAGGCTCTACCTGGAGTTGGAGGAGAAGGCCCGTGCAGTGGCTGAGAATAAGGAGAGGACCCTGAGGGAGGTTAAGGCTAGGATGGAGAGTTGGAGGAGGGTGATAGGCGACCTCCTAGAGCATGTGAGCTCCGAGTATCAGAGGATCCTCTCATACGCGAACGCTTCAGGATCAGTCAGGCTTATAAATGAGGATGATATTGAAAGTGCAGGCGTCGAGATACTGGTCGGCTTTAAGGGGGCTGATGAAACCCCACTCAACGCTTATACGCATAGTGGAGGGGAACGGAGCACAGCTACGATGGCGTTCCTACTGGCCCTGCAGAGGCATGTGAAGTCACCTTTCAGGGCGGTCGACGAATACGACGTTCACATGGACCCGAAGAATAGGGAGGTGATCGCGAATATACTGATATCCTCCCTCAGGGGAAGCGACGCCCAATACCTCGTTATAACACCGAACCAAATCTTCTTCGAGGACAGCGACATACATATAATCACAGTCCAGAATGTTGAGGGGAGCTCGATGGTGAGGGAGGTAGTCTAGAGTTGCCTGGGAAGAAGGAGGCTGCGAAGGAGAGGATACTCGGGGTTGTTGAGACATGCAACGCTATAATCTCAGGGGAATTAACAGATCCCTTCGCGGTCAACGTCGATGATCTAATAGAGATCGTGAGGGAATGCTTCCCAGAACTGGACGAGCCTGAAGATCTATGCCTAGACGCTGAAGCAGTGAACAAGATAGCCACAATCATAAAGCTCCAGAGCGACTGGGTTAAGCATAGAGCCTCATCACTATACACGGATCCATTCCTGATCGAGGATAAGATCAGATCCATCAGCATCGAGAGGCTTGCAGAGATCTTCCTCAAAACCTGGCATCCAATAGTGGAGCTGGAGCAGATATCAATCCCAACGCTCCGAGAAGCCCTCAAATACTGGGTTAACCTCACCCCAATAGATGAGAGATGGAGGAATATAGGCTTCATAGAGAGGATTATGGGGACTGTCCGCAGAGAGGAGGTTGTGAAGGAGAACATCCTAGCCGACGAAGCCTTCACGGGGAGGCTTGAAGATCTATGGAGAGAACTTAAGGAGAGGAGCAGGGGACAGGACAAGATCAGATACTGGGACTTCATAGGATCCGAAGAGTACAAGGAGACCCTGGAACGCGCATACCTAACAAGCTTCCTAATAACATATGGATATGCAGACCTTGAGATCCACCCATTAGAGGAGGAGATATTCATAAGGCCGAGGGAGAAGCCACCCGATAAACCCCCATCAGAACAGCTCATCTCAATCCCAATACCAATAAGCCTTGAGGAGTGGATCAAATGGCGAAGAAGCCGAGAAGCCTAAGGAGAAAAGCATACTACACAATGAAGATCAAGAAGGCAGCCCACCTACTCTTCTACAAGCATCACGTCAAGCCTGGAGTGAAGGGATGGGAACTGAGAAACATGCTGGGAGCAGACTACATGAAGATAATAGATCTCCTAAACGATTACCTTGAGAAGCTTGACCTCCAAGTCAAAGTCCTATTCAACGGGACAGAGAAGCCTAAAGACGAAGCCGGCAGCCTAAGCAAAGCCCGCTTCCTCATAACCCTGAAGGGCACATTAACACCTAAAGAAGCGAAGATGATCGGATGGAGAATCGATGACATAGCAGGCCTAGCAGCCTCAATAGCATACATAATATCAAAGGGAGGGAAAGCCCCAAGAAGAGAAATCGAAGACCTACTCAAAGATAAGCTGCCAGGATGGAGGGTGGACGCAAACATAAACCGATACATAAGATCCGGATACCTAACCGAGGACGAGAAGGAGAACCTATACCTAGACTGGAGAACAACAGCTGAGGTCGACAGAAAAGCATTAATCAACCTGATCATGGGGGCAGGAAGAGAGCAGCAGTAACCATCCAATCCCCCACAAGCACTCCATACGAGAATCCTGAAGGCTCACGAATCCCCATCCCAACCCCCCATTAAGGGCTGGACTCTACCCATTATGAAATTTAACTATCCAGTAGCCTCTCACATACCTCTCTCGGAAGGATATCACAAACAACAATAAAAGGGGGATACTTCAAAAGTTTAATCTGCAGCGCAGCTTGGATGCTCCATCAAGAAGCAATGACTAATCCTTTATAGCCTCTAGAATACTCATCACATTCCAGAGCTTCACACGGGTGTAAGGCGGCATATTAGGATCCTGCAGGATCTCATCCAATATCGATATTGCATTGGAAGCCCTAACAGCCGGCGTATACTCCGTCACCTGCAGAGCATCCATAGACTCCTTAGCAGCCCTCCTAATATTCCTCGGGGTAGTAGTATCCTCAGAAACCTGATTAAGTATGGCCATAGCCTGCTCAATCCTCTCCCTATACTCCTTCAACTTCCTCTTACTCACCATCTCACAACACCCTCCTTCAAAGACACAAACCATCAAACAATCAAAGATCCAATACCCAATATAATAGAAGACAAACTAGATTTTAACTGTGTCGGCTGGAAGCCTATGAATGGTCGACTCAGCAGATCATCACCTCGCCTAGAGGCGGCCGAGACGCCCTCCGTAGCAAGCCCTAAAAGGGCTGGTCTCCTCTGGAAGATGCCTCCATCAGTAGACGCGTCTTACATGATGGGGAAGCTAGAAGATCACAGGGTTTCAGGCTCTTGGCGGCTGAGACCATCCGAGAACAGAAACCATATATGCGCATATCCATTGCTGAGCTGACGTATCCTCCCAGCTGAGGATCGCCCCAGCCTCTACGGATGCTTCGAATCTATGTTTCTATGCTGATCCTCCTGCTTGGGAGGCGCCTCATGGAGGAGGGTGATACTCCGAACCTAACCGGGAACCTCCCAGGATTTGTTGGTAACCCTATGATCGTTGAGAGTTCGGTTGATGATAGGATGATGGGGTTCCTTCTCCTCAGAAGGAGCTTGAGGGTTATGGCTGAGATGGCTGATCCTATG
>WAQA01000197.1 GCA_015520475.1 Candidatus Bathyarchaeota archaeon
GGACATGACATAGTTAACTTCTGCATCGGTCAACCAGACTTCGACACTCCAGAATACATTAAGGAGGCGGCTATCAAAGCAATTAAGGAGGGAAAAACTGGATATACAGAATCATATGGGATACCTGAGCTTCGGGAGGCTATAGCGGAGTATCTCTCCGAGACAAGGGGTATAGATGTTAAGCCAAGCTCCGTTGTGGTGGCTAATGGAGCTAAGCCATTCATTGGATACACCATTCTCTCGGTGACAGATTATGGGAAGGGACATGAAGTCATATATCCGAATCCAGGCTTCCCCATATATGAATCTCAGATCAGAGCTCATGGTGCCGTTCCAGTTCCGTTGCATTTGAGGGAGAAGAAAGGTTTTGCCTTTAACATAGAGGAGCTTGAGAGGAAGGTAAACGAGAGAACTAGACTCTTAATCTTAAATTCTCCTCATAACCCTACTGGAGGGGTGCTGGATAGAGAAGATCTTGAACAGATAGCTGAAGTCGTCAAGAAATATGAGAATTTATGGATACTCTCTGATGAGATATACAGCAGAATAATCTATGATAAGGATTTTGTAAGTATATCTTCGATTCCTGAGATGCAGGAGAGAACTATAATCTTGGATGGCATGTCCAAGACGTATGCTATGACTGGATGGAGGATTGGGTTTGCGGCGAATGAGAGGCTGGCGGATCACTTTGCAAGATGGGTGACAAATACTAATTCATGTGCTGCCCACCCGAACCAGTATGCTGCTTTAGCGGCGTTGACAGGTCCACAGGATGATGTTGAAAGGATGGTTCAGTCCTTCAAGAGGAGACGTGACATAATCGTTAAAGGTTTAAATGAGATTGAGGGTGTGGATTGCCTATTGCCGTATGGAGCCTTCTATGTATGGCCTAACGTTACAGAAGCCTGTAGATTGACAGGAGCGAAAGATTCAGAGGAGTTCAGAGAGAACCTGCTTTATAAGGCAGGCGTAGCCGTCCTGTCCGATATACATTTCGGTCAGAAGATTGAAGGGGAAGGAGAACATATTAGGCTTTCCTATGCAACTTCAGAAGGAAATATTCTGGAGGGACTGCGGAGGATCCGGGAATACTTGGAGGAGAATCGGAAGCACTAATGTTTTAATTGGGGGGAACCCTATCGATTTGTTCCTCCCTATCCATTAGAGGTTTCAGGAATAAAGTTCCTCTGCATCTTCACCACGGCGCAGCTATCCTCAGCCCTAGAATAATCCTCGAGAAATCTTCTGTTCAACTCTATAAAGTTTGGTCCCCACTTAAAGATTGAGAGTATCCTCTCAGCTTTCTCCTTGAAGCCCATTATATACAATGCTGCAGCCAAAGCCTCAGCTGTTGAGAGCTTCGTTGGAACTCCATAATTGACAGGATTTGCAGCTAACAGGTATGGTAAGCAACGGGAGCCGCTGCGTCTGAGAATACTTCTCCTTATCACATCATCTATATGAGCCCAGCTGCAGTCTATCGCTGTTAATCCTTTTATCAATGCTATTCCCCTATCCATAGGGGATAATGCTCTTTCAGAGAATGGATTGAGAATGATTGATCCATATGGGAGATCCTTGATTCTGTAGACGACCTTGACCATATTATGCCTCTTCATCTTAAGGGTTGTACATTTTCTCGGATCACATTGCTTAGCGTGATAGACGATTATTCTAGGCTCAGCTCTCCTTTCCATCCCTTATCTCCTTATGGTGGCTCATCGGGTTATCCATAACCTTTGGAATCCACTCTATCAGATCAGTTGCAACCATATGATATCCCTTCTCCATCTTAACGAAGTCTCCTGCGGCTCCGTTGATGAATGCGCCTGCAACGGCGGCCTCGAATGGATCGTTTCCTTGAGCCATCAACGCGGCTACTACGCCTGAGAGTACATCTCCTGTTCCGCCGACGGTCATTGCAGGGTTCCCTGTAAAGTTAAGCTTCACCCTCTCCCCATCGGATATTATGTCGATGTGGGATTTTAGGAGTATTGTAGCGTTTAGATCCTGAGCGTTCTTTCTGACGGATGCTATGCGGTCTTTAATGTTGCCTTGCAGTTCCTCTCCGGTTAATACTCTATATTCTCCTGTATGTGGAGTAAGTATCAGTGGAGTTTCAAGTCTCCTCTTGAACTTGGAGAAAGCCTTTAATCCATCTGCATCCAATATCAATGGAACCTTACTTTCTTCAGCTATCTTAACTATCTCCTCAACGCATTCTTCCGTTTCTCTATGTAATCCTAATCCTGGACCTATAACTGCAGCGTCAACATTCCTTATGAACCTTCTTATAATCGGTAGGTTCCTCAGGTTCAAATGTTCCCCTTCGAGCTTCAATGTTATCATGTTAGGCGACATTGACGCTATCGTATACGCCGTCTTTTCTGGAGCTGCGATGTATGCTATGTCGACTCCGGCTCTAAGAGCTGCCATTGCAACCAACGCTGGGGCTCCCGAAAAGATCTCGCTTCCACCTACAATCAGAACTCTTCCAAAATCTCCTTTATGAGATTCCGGGTGACGTTTCTTTTTTACTATTGATACGTCACCCGGCCCGGTGAACCTTTCAACCTCCTCAGGTACGCCTATATGCCTTACAATGATCTCTCCAACGTATTCTTCGGCCTTGAATAGGCCGGGCTTAGCTTTATGGAAGGTGACGGTCATGTCTGCTTTAACGGCTGCGCCTAAAACCTTACCTGTATCCGAGTCTATTCCGGTTGGGATGTCCACGGCCACTTTGAATGCTTCTCTTCCATTTATCTCTTCAACCATTTGTAGTATTGGGGGTCGCAGCTCCCCTTTAATCCCTATTCCGAGTAGAGCGTCAACTATAACATTTGCCTCTACCCTCGGAATCATAGATGAATCCGTAACTTTATATACTCTTATGGATTCTGTTAGAGGCTCCAGTGCCTCCCAATTCTTTCTGGCTTCAGAACTTGTTATCTGCTCTGGTTTTCCAGCTAATATGACATCAACCTTATATCCCATACATATTAGGTGTCGGGCTGCGACGAAGCCGTCTCCTCCGTTCCCTCCCAGTCCGCAGAATATGGCTACTCCTCCATCATCAGGTTTGAAGCGGGACGCTATCTCCACGGCTACGCTTCTACCGGCATTCTCCATCATCTGAAGCTTGGAGAAGCCGAAGTATTCGGCGTTTATCTCAAGAGCCCTCATCTCTCTGGTCGTTATTATCTTCTCCTTCACTTTCATCCTGATCACTTATCCCAGAAAATCTTTTTAACCGTGAGATACCATAATATTATTGGAGCGTGCAATATTTATGCCGATTGCTTTTGTTCTGATAAATACTGAGATAGGCTCTGAAAGTGATGTTTTGAAGACCTTGAAGAATGTTGAGGGTGTAAGGGAGGCTTACAGCGTATACGGCGTATACGACATCATCGCTAAGATAGAAGCTGACTCAATGGATAAGTTAAAGGATATAGTTACATGGCGTATTAGAAGATTGGATAAGGTCAGGTCAACGCTTACAATGATAGTTATCGAGGAAATGTAGGTTGAAAGCTTAAGGCTTCCTCTAAACCTTTATTACTGAAATATACGCTTTCTCTGAGATGTAATGGTAAAGTTACATATTGGTATCGACGATACAGACTCTGTTAAGGGTGGATGTACAACCTACATTGCAGCTCTACTAGTTGAGAAACTATATGATCTAGGAGTATCATTCATAGATTATCCGAATCTGATAAGGCTTAACCCTAACGTTCCGTGGAAGACTCGTGGGAATGGAGCTGTATGTTTGAGGGTTGAGTCCAGCCGGGAGGTTCTAGAGGAGATTAAGGGCCTCGTCGTCGACGTTGTTGAAGCCAACTCTGATTTGAACTGTGAAGGAACGGATCCTGGAGTAGTCTTCCTTGAGGGTGTGGTTCCAGAGGAGGTGAGGGGATTCGCTGAGAGAACTATCAGGGGCTTAGTGGAGAAGGAGGATGCTATAAGACTGATTAGATCCTTCAAGGCTGAGGCTGTAGGTTTTAAGGATGGAAGGGGGATAATAGGTGGATTGGCCGCTATCGGTGAACTGTTGAATGATGATTA
>WAQA01000198.1 GCA_015520475.1 Candidatus Bathyarchaeota archaeon
GCTTCTGCATCTTTAATAATGTGTCATTTGCCGCTTCCGCTCTACTCTCAAAGTATAATCTGAGGAGAATAGTCATCCTCGACATAGATGCTCATCATGGAAATGGGACTCAGGAGATATTCTATGGGACAGATAAGGTTCTTTTCATAAGTATCCATCAGGATCCATCCCTCTTTCCAGGTGTAGGCTTCGTCGATGAGGCCGGCGAGGGCGACGGTTTAGGATATAACGTTAATATCCCCCTCCCATTTTATAGTGGAGACAGGATCTATCTGAGGGTGCTTAATGAAATCGTCATCCCAATCTTGGAGGAGTATAAGCCGGAGTTCATTTTTATATCGGCTGGATTCGACGGGTACTATATGGATCCAATCGGTGATCTCTCCCTTTCAGCTCATATATACCCTGCCATCTTCAAGTCTATCCTAGATATAGCTCATCGTCTATGTGGCGGGAGGGTTGTATCCGTCTTGGAGGGCGGCTATAGACTCTCCTTTCTAAGACGGATTATACCTGTAATCGTTAAGTTGATGGCTGGACTGAACTATGATATTCTGGAGGGTCATCCTCCAGTTGAGTTCACCTATCAAGGTAGGATTGAAAAAATAGTGGGGGATATCAGAAGATTCCATTCTTTATTCTGGAGCCTTTAAAAGGTTACTCTATAACTTCGATTGCCTCTGCTGGACATTGGGTCTCGCATGCCCTGCAAACTAAGCATTCATCCACATTTACAGGCTTAGACTTTTCATTCTCGATTTCGAATACTCCTACTGGGCATACGTCAACACATGTTCCGCATCCAGTGCATTTATCAACGTCAACCTTTATCTCCACCATTACTGCTTCCCCCAGTATAGTTTAAGATGATATGCTTTACAGATAAAAACGTTTAGAGATAAATCCTTTCTATTCCGGATTCTTTAAAGGAGTAAGCATCAATGTAAATCTTCTCTAAGTCTAATTATGACCTCTGATATTCTATCCTCTGCTCTAGCTCTCCTCCTATTATAATCCTCAAGTAATCTCCGGTATGCTCCTGGTGAGAGCTCTCCTCTACGATATCTAGATTTAACCCTCTCAATATCCTCATCTAACGTTTCAAGCTCTATCTCTGAAACTTCAAGTTGTCTCATCAGATCCGCGTAGCGTCCCCCAGCCTCCTCCATCTTCTCCCTTAAATTGGTAAGCTCCCGTCTGATCCTTGAGAGATGCTCTGTGAGAGATTTACTCCTCAACTTGTACTGTCTCCTCGGAATCTTCCCCTTTCTAGCCCTCCTCTCCAGGGCCCTCAGCTCAGACCTTATCTTCATACTCTCCTCATAAACCTGTATGAACCTCTCTAGGGTTCCTCTTGGAATCCGAGCTGCTGGAACGGTTACATGCGGCTTCATGAATCCTTTAATGTAGAGTAGGCTGCTGAGTATAACGGCTAATGTGCCAACCCAGACTATTGGCCTAAAGGATGACCAGAGTATATTATATTTATATTCGAGGTTGAAGTTTATGTTGCTGAATCTTGTAGCGTTTGAGAGGGTAAGTTCACCTTCAGATCCACCCTTGATTTTGAGCGGTGCACTTATTATATTTGAGCCTTCAGGCAGTTTAACCCGTAGAGTCATCCTCCTAGCTAACCATAGATTCAAGCTGGTGAAATTCAAATTCAATCTGTAATCGTTAAATCCGCTTCTCTTCACATACTTCCAGAATGGAAGCTTATAATCTATGAATATCTTGACCTTCCCATTCGGCTCCAGAGGCTCCCTAAGCTTTACAGTGAAGAATCTGTATTCTAACCTGGCCTTCTCCTCCTCGGAGATTGAGAGTTTTCCATATACATCCTGCACTAGAACTTCTGTGGCGTTGGCTGGTAGGTAGAATGGCAACTCGAAGATCCATTCACTCCCCATATTGATTATCTGATAATATTCATGGATCCTCATGTTTCCCCAGGGATCTATCCTAATCTCCTTTACAAGACTCTTAAGTTCAGCTAGGAAGAATAGCCGTGGATATCCCGTATGAATGAATGATACCCATGAGCTCTGATTCAAGTCTGGCTGTAGATGGGTCATCGTAAAATTCAATCTCTCCCTGACAAGTCCATTTATGGTGATCGTTGTCTTATTGTATGGTGGAAGTCCGCTGTCTTTCCCAACTGTTCCCGGAGGCAGAATCACTTTGACGGATATCCTATCT
>WAQA01000199.1 GCA_015520475.1 Candidatus Bathyarchaeota archaeon
GCTTAGAAGCTTGGCTGAAGCAGCAGGCTACGAAGTTGTAGGTGAAATAGAGCAGATTAGAGAGCCTCATCCACGTTTCCATGTTGGAAGTGGAAAGGCAAGGGAACTCGCTGATCTAGCATCAAAACTTAACGTTGACAAGATAATCTTCGGCAACGAGTTAAAGCCTGTCCAAGCATATAACCTCGCTAAATTAACTGGGGTAGAAGTTATTGATCGCTTTCAGCTCATCCTAGAAATATTCATGAGGCATGCATCGACTAAGGAGGCGAAGCTCCAAATAGACTTGGCTAGACTACGTTATGAACTTGCCCATGCCAAAGAGAAAGTTAGATTGGCGAAGATGGGTGAGCAGCCGGGCTTCCTTGGACTCGGCAAATACGAAGTTGACGTCTACTACGAGACTATTCAACGGCAGATAAACACGATCCAGAAGAAGCTGAAGAGGATAAGGAGAACTCGTGAATTGCATAGGAGAAGGAGAAGGAAGATTGGTCTGCCGTCAATATCGCTTGCTGGATATACAAACTCTGGGAAGAGCACGCTCTTCAACAGCCTTACAGATGAATGTGTCAAGGTGGATTCAGGTCCCTTCACAACATTATCGACAACTACAAGGTTGATTAGGCTTTCTGGAAGGAGAATCCTCATAACAGATACTGTTGGCTTCATCGATAATCTACCATTAACCCTGATAGAAGCCTTCAGATCAACCCTTGAGGAGACCATATTCTCAGACCTCATACTCCTAGTTGTCGATATAAGCGACCCAGAAGTTGAGATTGAACGTAAAATATCATGTTGCCTCGATACGATCCAGCAGATAGGGGCTGGAAGCATCCCAACGATAACCGTCCTAAACAAGATTGACCTAGTGAAACCGGAGGATCTTGAAGTAAAGATTGAGAATCTAAAGTGGATTATGACGGACTTCGTTGCAATCTCAGCCCTCCACAAAATAAACCTTGAATCATTAAAGATGAAGATTGAGAAGTACCTCGGAAATTATGTGAGGTCCATGCTTCGCATACCAATCCGAAGCGAATCAATGAATCTTCTCTCATGGATCTTCGAGAACGCCAGCGTCCGTAAAGTTACATATGAGGGTTCAGCCTTCAATGTTCTCTTCGAGTCTCCTCCGCAAATCGCGGAGAAGATTAGAAGTAGGGTGATTGAGCTTGGCGGAACATTCAGGCAATGTTAAAGTTCATGTTCTCAGGTTAAGTCATAGGATAGGACGTGACAAGAGAGTTACTATGCATCTCCTATTGACTGCGAGGGCGTTTGGGGCTGAGAAGGTAATCTATACTGGACAGCGGGATGAGGGGATGGAGAAGCGGATTCGAAGGGTTGTGAAGTTCTGGGGTGGACCCTTCGAGGTTGAGTATAGAAGGAGCTGGAAGCAAGTTATTACTGAATGGAGGAGAAGAAATGGGGAGATCATCCACTTAACTATGTATGGCCTTCCAGTGCAGGATGTCATCTCAAAAATTAAATCTTCAGGAAAGGATAAGCTCATAGTCGTTGGAAGCGAGAAGGTTCCTAGAGAATTATATGAGGTGTCTGATTGGAACGTCTCGGTGACGTCGCAGCCGCACTCTGAGATAAGCGCCCTATGCATATTCCTCCATGAATTCTTCGGAGGAAAGGAACTCTCAAAGAAGTTTAGTGATGCAAAGATAGAGTTGATTCCGCAGCCGAGAGGGAAGAAGGTCATATATAGGGGAAGATGAGTCTCTCAAGCCTGTAAAACTTTAAGTTTCTCTCTGCAATTATTTATGTTAAAATGGTGATTCGATGTCTGCGATCGAAAATAACACCCTCTATAAGATCGCTGAGGTTATAGGTGGAAAGGAAGCTGTTAAGATAGTTGAGGTTCTAAGCCAGGTGGATGAGACAACAGATGAAGAGATAGTTGCAAAAACTGAGATAAACCTGAACAATGTAAGAAAGATACTCTATAAACTCTATGATCATTCTCTTGTTGCTCTGAGAAGAACTAGGGATAAGGAGACCGGATGGTTCATCTTTCATTGGAGACTCCAACCGGATCAATGGGAAGGCTTCATACTGAACCAGAAGAGGAGGATCCTGGACAAGCTCCAAGCAAGACTTGAATATGAAAGAAATCATGACTTCTACTACTGTTTCACGCCGACCTGTAGGAGGGTAACGTTTGAGGAGGCCATGGAACTTGTATTCCAATGTCCAACATGCAACAAGCCGCTTATGCACTTCAACAACGAGAAGATAATAGATTTCCTAACAAGGAAGATTAATGAGTTGAGGAAGGAATTAGGTGACTGAACGGTTACCCTCTGAAAGAGAAGCCCTCAAAATTCTTCGAGACGTCGGCTGCTCCGAGAAAGTTATAGATCACTGCAGGGCAGTGGCTGATCTAGCCGTAGAAATAGCCAAGAGATGCGTAAAGAACGGGTTAAAGGTTAATATGGATCTGGTTAAGATAGGCGGTCTCCTCCATGATATAGGCAGATCCAGAACGCACACGGTCAACCATGCAATTGAAGGATCAAAAATAGCTAAAAAATTGAATCTTCCCTCGGTGATCGTTAAGGTTATCGAGAGGCATGTAGGCGGAGGAATACCGATTGAAGAGGCTAAAAGCCTAGGTTGGCCACCTAAAGATTATACGCCGCAGAGCATAGAGGAGAAGATAATAACATATGCAGATAAATTGATTGAGGGATCAAGAAGGATTAAGATTGAGCGTACAATCAAAGCCTTCGAGGAGAAGCTTGGGAAGAACCATCCTGCAATCCAGAGACTTAAGGATCTACATAAAGAAATGGAAAGCTATATTAGTGGATTATGAAATTTCAAGTTAACAATAACCGGATTGGGAGCCTTCAATATCTAAAACTTCTAGGCAGTTAAAAACAAGATGCTTAAGTATGGATGGGAGAAATAAACCTTTAACGGAGCAATAAATATCCAAGTAGAGGAATCATCAATTATCCCCTTCGAGTACATCCCTAGGTGTCTAGGATGAATCTGCTAATTCTCGGTCCAGCCGGTTCAGGTAAGAGCCTCCTCACCGCAAACTTCGCATCCTATCTTGAGAGGGAAGGATATAAAGTTAGAATTATAAACTTGGATCCCGGGGTTCTAGAGACAATCTATAAAGCCGACTTCGACGTCAGAGTTAAATTTACAGTGAATGATATAATGAGGAGGGAGGGGCTGGGCCCTAACGGCGCCCTCCTAAAAGCTATGGATCTACTTTCAGAGATGGATATTCCAACTTATGATGATGCAGAGTACACGATATATGATGCTCCAGGCCAGCTTGAACCCTTCCTCTTCAGAGATTCGGGAAGAAGAATTGCTGAGAAACTTGGGGAATGCTGCTGCCTCTTCCTAGGAGACCTCCAGATATCAAAGAGAAACCTCCTAAGCTTTTATCTCTACGCTTTAACAGCTAGGTATGCGCTTGAGACGGAGACATTAGCTGTTCTGAATAAGGTGGATCTCCTAAGCTCCCAAGAGATAAATCAAATTAAACATCTACTGGAAGACCCGATAAATCTTCTAAAGACCCCCTCTAACTTGAAGGATGAGATGGATATGGAGATCCTGAAGGCTATAAGTCGGTTCTTTCCACCTCAGAGGGTTCCCCTCATATCCGCCAAGACAGGCTTTGGATTCAGTGACCTTCTAACCCTACTCTATGAGGTCAGATGTGCCTGTGGAGACCTAACATAAATCCTCTCTACAGAGTATCCTAGGTATCCCTGATAATCATGGCGTGAAAGAGATAAATGAAAAGGGAATTGTTAAGATAGGTAACGGTTCCTTACGATGGTACAGCTCCACGGAGAGAACTTATCATCATCCTTTCCAGTCATCCTGGGAAGCGGTTCCTCCTTAACAGGCTTGTTCTTCATTCCATTTTTAGGAGGGGCTCTACACCAAATCCAAAAACAAAAAGAGACTGTCCGGAAAACTTTATCAATCAGAGAACAACATAAATCTGTGAACTGGAATGAAGATTAGTAGTCTACCACATGGATGCGTCGGCATCAAGGAATATCAAATACCAATTCTAGAATGGTTCGATATAGCGGTTAAATGGGGATTAGACGGCGTTGAAGTTATGGATTTATGGGTGATGGAGGGATTAATGCAGAAGATCAATGCGGATCTCCAGAAACGTATCGAAGAGAAACTTTCAGATCTCCCCTTGGAAGTCTCAGCCTTCATAAATCACGGTCCACATGTATGGCCCACTGAAAAGATGAACAGACTTGAAATCGAGAAAGTAAAATTCTTTATGAACTGGGCGGCTTCCCTCGGCACAAGAATCTTCAGGATAACAACGGCCGTTAAGGGGGGATCAGCCATGAAGGAGGACGAAGCAATAGAAACCTTCGTAAACATGATCAATGAGTGCCTACCATACGCTGCTGACCGGAACCTCGTAATAGCCTTGGAGGAGCATCCCGGCTTCGCTGGTACAATAACGAAGATTGAACGGATACTGGAGAGGATACCTGACCAACGCTTCGGCGTAGCATTCGATATGAAAAACACTCTCAGAGAAGGTGAAGATCCATCAATAATACTGAAGAAAAAGAACGTTCTAGATCGAGTATTATATACGCATATCGACAATTTTAGATATGCCCCTCCAGATAGGAGGGGACGTGGCATACATAGAGTTGGAGAGTCGTGGTGGGACAGATCCGTTCCGATCCAGGATGGAGTGATAGATATAAAGTCGCTCATACTCGGTTTGAAGCGGAACGGATATGACGGCTGGCTCTCCGTCGAGTATGGAGGAACAGACTTGAACCACGTCTATAAATCCATTAAGTGGCTAAGGAAGGTATGGGGAAACAATCAAACTACTAGATGACCCCCGTAATCTCCTATAGGTGGGCTGCAACAGGACGGTGAAAATAGGACTGACCATAGAAACGAGGATTAACAATCACTGTGAAAGAGACCATAAGCATAAAATATTCTGGCTAAATATTTTTAAGATCCCTTCAAGATCCAGAAATCTCAAGAACTGTAACATAACACTCCTATCATGGGCCGGATTAACAAATATTCCTCTATTCAATGTACAGAAGTCCTACCACTTAATAATCATACCGCGAACAACGAAAAGATAATTAGAAATCCCCTATCATATGTGATGAAGAAAATAGGAGAAGTTCTAAGGCTGAAGGAACAGGATAGTGATTATCAAAGCGTTAAGAAGGCTTGTATTAAAGTCAGAAATGAGAAGACCAGTAATTTATCTAAAGTCGCTGATGATATATCACGACCTTCGATATCTCAAATCGAATGTGTTAAGGTGGTGCTGTTGCCCAAGTTGCATACAGCTGCATATCACCGGTGTTCCTATCGTAAACGTAGAAGTAGTAGCCGGGATACCATCTTCCAACGTTGTATTTGATGAACATCGGAGTTGGATCCTGATACTCCTTCCAAACGGTTAACGTTACGGAGACGCTGACTCCTGGAGGCCATTGAGCGCTGAAACCCACCGACACACTAAAGCGTAGCTTCTCACCGCCGTGCCCATATATCGGGAACTTCCATCCAGTCACACCTTGATCGATGAAATCATAGTGCCCATAGTTCCATGGGTCACTGACACCGTTACCGCTTAGAGGTGAACCGGAAGTGAAGTCATTGCCAGTCGGGTCGCTGTCGGTGTCTAAGAGGTATACATACTCTATTTTGTAGTGGTGACCATCTACCCGGCCGTCCCATCTCTCGTACTTGTATGTAAGGTAAAATAACGTCTCCATCCTCTTCTGCCCCGTTATGGTGGGGGAGGAGTCAAAGCCATGCTCAATCGTGACTACGGTGTTACCTGCTTCAGTCCAGTCGCCTGTATACCACTGGCCTGAGCCGGGCGGCCATTCCAGGCTTTGTCTCTCCTTCTTTACCTCCGAATACTTAGTACCGTAATTTACATTAAGATAGGCTGTTACATTATCCCATGAATGGTAAGTGACAATGGGCGTCCATTCACGGGATATCTCTTCTACCTCAAGAGTGAAGTCGTCAATAGCCATTATGGCGGCCTCATCGTACACCTCTCCGCTCATGTAAGGTCTCTCCGTAAGTTTCAGCACCAGCTTTCCCTCCCTCTCAACCTCCAGTGGGTCTACAGGGAGACCCCAAGATATGGTTCCATGGCCGCCAAATACTAAGATTCTAAGGTTGACTGTCTGGTAAATAGGGTCAGATCCCTCAGGCCACCAAGGCGGAGTGTTTTGAGGCAACCAACAGGGGATCTTTTCAACTGACAGCGTAGTACTCATAACCCCGCCCTGCGCCATTTGTTTCTCTATGAGTCTCGTCTCCCCATCTCTCCTAAGCTCATAGATAAAGACCTTGGCGTAGCCTTCGAGTTCCCCTGCAGGAGTGTAGATGCTGAGTTCGAGCACAAATGACACACGATTATCCTGAGCCAAGTCCTTAGAATTTATTATATATACGGTTAGTACAGCTAAGAGTAGTAGTGTTATAGCTACTATTGATGCTATTCGCATCTTCATTGAACAACTATTCCCTCCCCGCCTACTAATCATTAAATTTTCTGTAACGAGCTTTTTATTTATATATATATTTATATATATTTTTTATTATTCCTGAGTGTTGGTGATGTTCCTTAACCGCATTTTGGTAACTCTTCGGTTTACGATCTTTAAATCATCTGCGTGGTAACTTTCAGGATTCGCGCTATTGTGGCGGCGATTTTTAGGATTTTTGGAAATTTGCTATATGTTTTTGGATGGTGTGGGCGTGTGTGGGTGTATGTATGTGTGTACGTGCATGTGTGCATGTTTTTAGAGTGGGAGCTTAATGGGGGTTGAACTTGAACTGTTAGATAGAAAGGTTCCAGTGCATAAATTCTTAGATAAGCTCTCTCACATGCAACACCTAGTGTAATTATGGTGGTTATGATGTGTTTCAAGTATACTTTTAGGGAATTATGAGGTCTAATATAATGGTGTAAAAATTGTAAAAAATCTCTCTGTATCTTTTGATGTATTTGTGCTTTAGGAAATGTTTATTGATGCATTACGGTTTAATTATGTGGGAAAATGGCTAAAATAAAGC
>WAQA01000200.1 GCA_015520475.1 Candidatus Bathyarchaeota archaeon
CATTTATAGCTGGGATAACAGGCCTGATAGTAGGTGTCTCGGCCTCCGTGTCCATGGCCGCCGCAGCATACCTTCAAGCGAAGAATGAACACAAATCCTCACCCAAGCTCTCGGCAATCTTTACAGGCATCTCCTACGTCCTAACCGTGATTCTCCTCATACTTCCATTCTTCTTCATCACCTTACCCCTCCAATCCCTCATAACATCAATCATGATAGCGGTGGCCATAGTGGTCTCAACATCCTACTACACCGCAGTAATATTCGACAGGAAGTTCCTCCCAACATTCCTTGAGACAGCCATATTAACTATAGGGATAGGATTCGGGGTCTATTTCTTCGGGGAGGCTGTTAGGCTCGTAACAGGAATAAACGTGGCCATCTGAATCTTTATTTCTCCCTTCATATAAATCCTTAAAGAATGTTTGGAAGAAGGAAGAGGATTAATGTGGGTGATAGGGCTCCAGACTTCGCTTTACCGAATCAGGATGGGCTTCTCATCAGGCTGAGGGACTTCATAGGCAAGAAGGTTGTAGTCCTATTCTTCTATCCAAAAGACGACTCACCTGGATGTAGGATTGAGGCATGCGGGTTCAGGGACACCTACATAGACTTCAAGGACGCTGGAGCAGAAGTTATAGGGATAAGCTCCGACTCGGTTGAATCCCATAAACGATTCGCCTCAAAATATAAGATACCCTACCATATCCTAAGCGATAGAGGGGGAAAAGTTAGAAAGCTCTACGGAGTTCCCTCAACCCTCGGCATAATCCCTGGAAGAGTAACCTACATAATAGATAAGCAAGGATACATACGATACATCTTCTCATCCCAGTTCAATCCGAGGAGACATGTGGAAGAAGCCTTAAAAATCGTGGAACGACTTCGACAAACATAAAACTAACTATTGTAGCTTTAACTTGATATGAAGAGTTCTACGGCCATAGTTCTTCTTCTCGCCGCCTTCATAGTCGGATACGCTGCTGGAGCCCTATCCTCACCTATCCGTGAATACATTCCCACTACAACCACCGTAACGAGTTCCCTCAGGGTAACCAGTATCACTACTGTTGAGAAGTTTACGGGGGAGGTGGTCGAGGTATGTTTCTCAGCCGTCATGGATTGTTCTTCTATTCTTCAGGGATATCTTAGGAAGGCGAATAAGAGCATCTATGTCATGGTTTATAGTTTTACTCAGGATGAGTTGGGGGATGCTTTGATAGATGCTATGGAGAGGGGTGTCGAGGTCGTGGTTATCGTGGAGGAGAAGCAGGTCAGCCAATACTCGGAGGTTGAGAAGCTTCGAAACGCAGGGGTAGAAACATACCTCGACGGCAACCCGTTCCTCATGCATCACAAAGTCGCTATAATAGACGATGTATTCGTGATTACCGGTAGCTATAATTGGTCGAAGTCGGCTGAGGATAGGAACGATGAGAATCTTATAGTTCTACGGGGAAGGGAATTAGCGACGCTGTTCATGAACGAGTTTAAGAGGGTTCTGATGGAGGCTGCTCCGGCTTAATCCACTGTCAGCTCTATTCTCTCGAATTCTCCGCCTTCCCGTGGAAACCTCCATGCCGCCGCCCTATCCACAGTTCCATCCCTAACCGACACTATGATGTAAAAGAATCCTGGGACGGCGTTCTCCCTATCTATAAATGAGGGTTCGGGTCTGCCTAAAGGATGGGAGTGATAGACGCCTATGACCTCTAATCCCTCATTCTCAGCCCTTTTCTCAGCCTCATAATACATTAATGGGTCGACAAGGTATCTAACCCTTCTATCACCGTCGTATACGTTTCGAGTCTCGATGGTCTCTATGACCACCGCCTCCCCTCCTTCAACCTCGCCTATAAGAAGGCCGCAGCACTCGTAGGGAAACTCCCTAATGGCATGCCACTCAATCCTCTTCATCTGATTCCGGCTTATCCTAAGCCTCATTCCACCGCTACGCCGTGTTTCGGGTCGCCTTTAAGCTTCTCAAACTCCTCAATTATTTTACTTGTGATGGGGCCTGGAGCCTCCTTCCTAAGCCTTCTCCCAGCTATCTCAGCCACGGGAACGATCTCGGCTCCGGTTCCCGTTAAGAAGACCTCGTCAGCCAACATAAGCTCCACCGGCGTTATATCCCTCTCATACACCTCGTATCCCAGACTCCGAGCTATCTCCATAACGGTGGCCCTCGTAATTCCTGGAAGTATGCCCGTTGAGATGGGAGGAGTTAGGACAACATTATCCTTTGCCATGAAGAGGTTTGCAGCCGAGGCCTCAGAGACAAACCCTCTATCATCCAAGAGAATAGCGTCATCGGCACCAGCCCTAATAGCCTCCAACTTAGCCAAAATACTATTCAAATAATTCATAGACTTGATCTGATGACTTGTTGCGTCGACTCTATCCCTCCTCACCGAGGAGAAGATTAGGGAGACGCCCTTCTTCCCCAGAATCGGCTCAAGATGCTCAGCTATTATTATGACGGATGGCCTCGGACATTTACGTGGATCCAGGCCAAGGTCTCCCACACCCCTGGTAACTATCAGCCTGATGTAGGAGTTCTTCAACCCATTCCTCCTAAGGGTCTTTAGGACGGCATCGACCATCTCGTCTTTACTCATCGGTATGTCAAGCATTATGGCTCTGGCAGAGTCATAGAGCCTCTCAATATGCTCCCTCAGCTTGAAAACAACCCCATCGTAGGCCCTAATTCCCTCGAATACCCCATCTCCATAAAG
>WAQA01000201.1 GCA_015520475.1 Candidatus Bathyarchaeota archaeon
GACAGAAATATGAAGCTACATTAAACTAGGGGCTGTTATAGAGGGATCAATAATCCAAAGCTCAGACACTATCTAACATTTTATAATTTTATAAATTAGAGAATATTAATATAGAAGCCGTTAATAGAGGATTGAGAGGATATACCTATACCATTTAGATCAGCAGGCAGCATCTTACTTTGGGGCCCGTAGCTCAGCAAGGATAGAGCACCGGGCTTTTAACCCGGGGGTCGGGGGTTCAATTCCCCCCGGGCCCGCCACCTAAATTACAATTAAACGATAGTGAATGGTATCCTCCACAGAAAAAGTTTTAATAGGGGGAATCCTCTCCCGGTAGAGAATAGAAGAGTTATGGTGGACAATTTAGAAGATGATTCCTAAAGACAGATTTTTGGCTGCTGCGAGGCTTGAGGAGCCTGATAGGGTTCCAATGTTCACTTTAGAGTTTCATTATCCGGAGAAGGTGACAGGTAGACCTAAACTTTCAAGGGTTGAGGCTGAGAGGCTTATAGCGAAGGGGAAACGTATCGAGGTCATAAAATATGATCTTGAGAATAGGATAGAAGTCTGTAGGAAGATGAAGTTTGACGCTATGCAGGTAAATATTGGAGTTTTAAAGTACTTTCCAACTCTTAAGCAGTGGCCTGAGATTGAATGGACCGATGAGGATCTTGATCCGATAAGAATGGCCATCAAGATGGCTCCTGATCTAGCCTTAATCGCAAATTGTCCAAGGGTTTATCCTTACGGGAAACTCTTACCTGAACACTCATTGATGGATGCTGTAAGGAGATACTATACTGAACAGGATAAGCTTAAGAGGGAGATGGAAGAGAGGACGAGGATGCTTATCGAGCTCGTGAATGTCCTCTCAGATCTAGGGATTGAGATCTTCAGGATAGGAGCGGACGATATGGCTTCCAAGAACGGGCCGATGATGAGTCTAAAGATATATGAGGATCTCATCTTTCCAAACTTGAAGAGATTGGCTGATGCTATACATCGTAGAGGTGGACTTCACCTCATCCACAGCGATGGAAACCTGAAGCTTATACTGGACGGCTTGATCAACACCGGGATAGATATTCTCCATTCGATAGATCCGTCAGCCGGCATGGACATAGGAGAGGTTAAGGAGATGTATGGCGATAGGATCGCCTTATGCGGGAATGTGGATGCGGCGAACACTCTTTTAAGGGGGACACCTGAGGAAGTTGCGGAGGAGACTAAGGAGGTTATCAGGAAGGCTTCTCCCGGAGGAGGACACATCCTCTGTTCAAGTAACTGTATATATAGAGAGATTCCCTTCGAGAATGCCTTAGCCCTCTTCAGGACAGGGCTGAAGTATGGCAAGTACCCGATAAAGATCTGAGGGAAAGATTTGCGGGATCCGTTAAACTTATATGATGCTGCGGCATCTTCTATCCTTTAGATGAGGGATTGGTGAAGAAGAGAATTGTCAGTGTGGCATGGAGACTTACATAAGAGGAAGCCAACTGGGGGGAAGAGGAGACCCTATAGGGGAAAGAGGAAGTTTGAGATGGGATCATTCCCTACAGAGACCAAGCTAGGCGAGCCTAAAAGGAAAGTAGAGAGGAGACGTGGAGGAAACCTGAAAGTGAGACTTCTAAGCGAGAAGTATGTTAATGTAACGGATCCAAACAGCGGAGAGACCAAGAGGACTGAGATAATCAGAGTTCTAAAGAACCCGTCGAATATAGATTATAATCGGCGTGGAGTGATCACTAAAGGAACAATAATCGAGACTCCTCTCGGAGTGGCATGTGTAACTTCAAGGCCTGGACAGGATGGAGTCTTAAACGCTGTACTAACCTCTTCCGAGAAGGCTGATTGATTTCTGTTTTAGAGGGTTAACATGAAGAGTAGAGATAGGATAATCTTATGGCCTGTATACTTTGATTCTACTAGAACCCGTTCTGAGGGGAGGAAGGTTCCTCGGAGGCTAGCCGTTCCAAACCCTCAAGTAACAGATGTTCTGACGGCATTAGAGAGGCTGAATTTGAAGGGTGAAGTAGTACAGGACGCTGCGCATCCAAGATCTCCGTGGAGGAGGATCGGTTATATAGTCATCCAAAAGAATGACTCGAAGAATCGGATCCTTAAGAGAGTAGCTGAGGAACTTTGTAAGCTCCAGATCCACCGTGGAAAGTAGCTCAGCGGCAGATGGCTTATAATCAACAAACAATTCTTAATCTCAATTTAACTTTGGATTATGCATCATCTATCTC
>WAQA01000202.1 GCA_015520475.1 Candidatus Bathyarchaeota archaeon
GAGTAGGATCCGTTCAAGTCTACTCTCAACAGCTAAAAGGTTCGGAAGGGAATATCTCACTTACTGGACGGAAAGGATAGATAAGGCTGAGAGATCCGAGATAAGAATCATAAAATCTAGCTTCCCAAGATTTACTACACGTCTACTCAGAGATCTAAAGAGAGGATGGATGAGGCTGACATTGCCAAGGCCAATAGCAGAGGAGAGAACCCAGGAGATCGCTGAACGTCTAGGCGTAATAGTCGAGTTTGAAGATGACATTCACATAATCGTTGCTGGAAGAGAAGACGCCATTAAGAAAGCAGCAAGAGAACTCTATGCCTTATCCATCGAGTCAACTGCCCACGGCTGAAGTCGGCGGGTTTGAGTCATGATGGATAATCTGGAAGTCACCATTCATCCCTACAATAGGCGGGTTGACGACCGCTCGTCCAAGCCTCTTTAAACATATATCAGATTTTACATGAGGAAAATAACCATATAAGTTGAACATACTGAATTAATCGTTCTTAACTAGTAGAAACAGAAGCCTTAAATAAAAATAGAGGGGAGGGGCATCTTCTAGCGGCTCATCTTGATCCATCCACATGTTAAGTGTGATCTATAATCTCAGAGCATATCATAGTCACTGTTTCCCTAACACCGGATATTTTACGGACCTTATCGAAGACAAATGAGTCTAGACTCTCTACATCATCAAATTCTACTTCGATAAGTAAGTCATACATTCCATATGTTGCATAAGCTCTTTTAACCCCTGTTAACTTCTTAATTTGACTGAATATTTCCTTATCTCTTCCGGCCTCGATCTTCGCTAAAATATAGGCTAGCAAAGTAATTCCCCGATCCTTACTTTTCCTATTTGAACATTTAAATTTTCCTTTATTCGGTTCTGGTAACTCTTCGGGAATTAAGATTTAAACAGTTTTCTGGGTTAACTTAAGGTATCAGGCAGTCAAAGCGGTAGAGACACTCCTATAGACCTATGGAGGACGTCCTTAATCTGCTCGAAGCCTTCAAGAGCATGGTCAACTATTGTATTCACGTTGGTCTAAAGAAGAATATAACATCAAGATTCAGATTATCTAAGTTTATCATGAGCTAACTAAGTGTGGCTATCATTCATGGTATGTTCTTGGAGCTTAGAGGTTGCAACTGTTATTCTTAAGAATTATCGGAGAGCAAAGCGAAAGAAGAATGTTAAGCGTCCTTATGCCAAGAGACTTATGGCTAAACTTGGAAATCAAGCCTACAAAGTTATTGGCGATCAACTTAGGATACCGATAAAACCCAGAGAATACTTCTATGTCAAACTACATAAGAGAGTTATGCATTTCCTATCGGATACCACGCTCAAACTGGGCTCCGTAACTCTGACTGCCTGCAGAGTTGTAGTGGTTTTCTCGAAAATCGCTAAGGTTACAGAGTTTAGGGGCTATGTGGCAATCGATGTGAACGAAGACAATATAACGGCTATGAACAGCAATGGAAAAGTTAGGTTCTTCGATCTCTCGAAGCTAAAGAAGGTTGGCTGCGGATACTTCGAGAGGGGGAAAGTTCTTCAACGAAAGTACAATAAGGACAGAAGAGTACTGAAGAAGGTTCTCTCAAAGATATCCGAGAACTACCGTAACAGGGTCTCGACTATGCTCCATCAAGTCTCCACAGCCATAGTCAAAGGGTGCAGAAAGGAAGGTTACGGACTTATCCATGAAGATTTGAGGGGACTTAGAAGGACAATAAACGAGAGGGCTAAGCAATTCAACAAGGTCAACGTGAAAGTTCAAAGGGTTTCTAATCACTCTAAGAAGCTAAAGAGAAGACTGAACAACTGGTGGTTCAGAGAGTTTCTGAATCAAATATCCTATAAATGCATGTGGGAAAGTGTTAAAACAATTGAAAGCAAACATGCCAGAGGCTCATCATCCATCTGTCCGATATGTGGGTCTAAACTAGCGGAATACCCGAATGGGCAAGTGGGATGTGAAAGATGCAAATTAAAAGAGAATAGACATATCGTTGCCTGTGTGAATCTACTCAGATGGGAGCTTGCGGTTCAAGCTTGATCGCTCCTCAAATGTAGCTGTGAAGCGCCCCTAACGAGCCATTCGGCGATGAGGAAAAGGCGTGGAGCAGAAGAGAAGAAGGTAACTCCCAAAGAGTTACCAGAACCATTAGCCGCATGGAGCTTCCTTCAGAATAATCTTCTTTGAGTATTTCTTTTCCTCTTTGAACTTCTCCTTTCGCTCCTGCTTCACCTTTAATCCTATAAGGCCACCGGGACAGTTATGTCTCTCCGGAAACCTATGTTTGCCGCAGAATAGACCACCGCACCTCTTACATCTAAATAGGAGCTCCGACGCTGGTTCAAGACAGTAATGGCAGAAGGAATAGGCTGGTCCAGCTATTACTATATCATCAGATGAGAATTTCCTCTCAGAGGTGACAGTACACAATCTTGCAACCAAACTCTTAATGGTCTTTTTACAGACATCCTCCGGAACTGAGAGATCCGGTGTAATAAATTGAATCTGGTTCTCACCCTTCTTCACGAAAACTTCTACTCGATATCCGTCCTCCTCTATGTATCCACGCAATCCACGACCCTCAGCTACTTCATCAAAATTTAACTCATCCTTCAAGGCTTGGATTAGGGCGGTGATCGACGCAGCGCCTAAGAGGAGAGAGAATATTAAACCCGACATCTTACACTACTCTTCTCCTCTTCTTTTTAAGGTGGCCTTGATGATCAAGAATCCGTTCTCATAGTTATATTTTACTCCTTCCACCTTGAATCCTTCAGGGATCTTATATCTCCTCTTGAAAACAGATCCATCTTTGAAAGCTTCAACCACAAGATTTTTATTGATCACCTTAACGCTTATATCTTCTTCTCTAAAACCGGACATCTTCAAAGTTATCAGGTAATCTTCAACTTTCCCTTTAAGGCTTCCCCTCTCAGTCTCTGACCGCTCTTCCCCTCTAGCCTCAACCACCTTCTCAATTATATTATCTATTCTCTTAGATCCAAGTATCCAAGGGAGGAACAGAACGGCTAAACTGATAGCGAAGAAGAGTATGATTATAGTGATAGCTGCAGCCCCACTTATAGGCATATATATGAATGGAAAGATTATCACTATTCCTCCAGAGGGCTGAATGGAGAGGATGGAAGCAACCATTAGCAGAGCAATCCCGATAAAGATTAGAGATATGCCAAGTGGAAAGAACTTGCCTAAAGAGTACATTGATCCTCTAAGATTGAAAGGAGAGAGGGTCTCCACTCCTCCCTCATTCACGCATATACTGCATACTTTAAGTTCTTGGTTATAACAGTCAAAACAGACTTTTCTTCCACATTCTCGGCAGATGAAATGCGCATCTGCCATCCCACATATTTCACATCTCTTCATTCTCTCAATTATCCCCTATTTCACCATTAGAGGTAGGGAAGAACCATCGTTAATATACTCAATGATACAAGTATAAGCGTAAGTATAAGCATAACCTTTAGAATCCTATTATTCGTCCCAAATATTATTGGGATAGGCCCTATCAGTATGACCCCGCCTACCTCCCCGCCAATCTTCCTTCTTTGACGGAGAACACTAAGGAATAGGAGGATCATCCCAATAAATATCAACGTTAAACCTGTTACATATAGGATACCTGTTAACTCGGCTCCAGACATAAACACTTCACCAATTAGAGATAAGTGAATCCAGATTATATTTAGGTTTTCCAAGCTTCAATCTAATTCGAATATCCTTTTTAGTGATGACGCCACACATCTTCAATTATGACTGAGAGAGCCGCGGGAATCCTAGCGGATGGAACAGAGATACTTTCATCCATCACCCCATATAGATTTCACTGTAAAAGACGCTTTTAGGCTGTGAGCAGGCCGGAGACTTCTTAAACGGATACTGGAATCCTCACCTGCCCGAAAGAACGCTACCATACATCTCCCTAAAGGTCTTCATCAACAATCCTATAATTCTATGGTGACGCTTCTCATCTGAGTAAAGTTTCTGCCACAGCATCTTTATTACCTCATCCTCCTCATCATTCATCATAGTCTCATACGCCTTAGTGGCGTCAGCCTCCAATCTGAGGTGCCACTCCATATAGTTGTAGGCTTCCTCTATAACGGATCTAAACTTCGACCTTTGAGGCTTTAAGTCTACATCCTCTACCTTCAGGTCTTTTAGCACCTCCCTCTCCTCCGGACTCTTCAGTTCCAGGATCGCCTTTAGAATCTTTTGGTGTCGCTCCTCGTCCATGCTCAACTGTTCATATAATAATTTAACTCTTGGATTACTCGATTTCTCAGCCATCCGCTTATACTCCCTAGCCGAGAAATATTCATTTCCATAATACTTCTTTATTTTCTCAGCAAAACCTTCCAATATATGCTCAACCCTCTCTCAACAATAACAATAATTATTACGTGGATTTAACGATTTTAATCTAATCCTTAACATCAGATTACTATTATTTTTGGATGATCCATAAAGTAATAAGTGAAATAGATTAACCATCTAATTGGTTAGACGCTTGATATTTAATCGATATGATGGCTGAGAATCATGGAGGAGATACACTTCTACTTTAAACTTTTTAATAGTATAAAGGAGGAGCATGAAGTTGACTTCGCTGAGCTGGAGCTGCTAGGCTTATTTGGAGAGGTTAAGAGAATAAAGAATTTTATGGATGAAGTCGTTAAAGAACCGTTAATCCACTTCATCAATGATGATGTTAGAATCCAAGATATACTTACTCATGAGTTGCCATACGGCAGATTTCAAGGGTTTCACGGCGTTAAAGACAGGCTTATCGATGTATCACCACTTGTTAAGAGACTCGCTTATACCCGGGAGTTCTTCATGATAATTGAGGGAAGGGAACCCGAAGATATTGTAGACATAGTCTTTAAGGACGGTATCGTGGGGAGGAATCTGCAATACTTCAAAAGTGGAGAGCTCATCCTCCTCAGATTTATAACTAATCAGTACTATCTTGAGAAGTCCCAGTACATCTCGAAGGTAAGTAGAAACGAAGAAGAGATCAACCGGAACGTAGACGTTCTATCCAGATACTTAATCGATAAATTGTATAGGATACCTGCTACTGAAAGACTGTCGGTTGGAAAAAGACTTGAGGACTACTTTGCCATAAGAGAGGAGCCGTCTCTCTACTTAACCCATTACATGCACCCCTACAAAGGGAAATTTCATCCTAAGATGGTCAGGGCACTCCTAAATTACGCCTGCCCAAAAAGAGAGGGAGTAGTGATGGATAACTTCGCTGGAAGCGGAACTCTACTTGTTGAAGCCACATTGATGGGACTTAACAGTATAGGAATTGAAATCAATCCCCTCTCAGCCCTAATGGCGAATGTTAAATGCCAATCTTTAACTTTAGATCCTGAAAGGCTGAAACTTGGAATCTCAAGATTTATCAAGGAAGTTGAGGAGAGAATAGAGGCTTTCAAGAAGGACATGAACGGATCATCCCTGGATGAGGAATCCAACAGCATCAGATCAACACTGAAATCGAGATATGGAATCCCAAAGAATATAATTAAAATGTTCAAGAGGGCGGATGCAATATGGAAGATTATCATAGCACATGAAGAGATTGGAAGGGTTAAGGATGACAAGATAAGAGATTTCCTCCTCTTAGGATTAAGCGGGACAATAAGTGATCTAACTAGAAGGAGAAAAAGCGACTTTACGGATGTTCTCAAGAATAGACTGCACAACCTCTACCTTAGAGTTTACTTGTTCCATAAACTCAATGAGGATCTGTTAAGGATAAATCTTGGCAGATCAGAGACGTACATCGGCGACGCCAGAAACATGAGAGACAACTACGTCGAATGGAATGGCAAAAGAATTAAGGTTGGAGATGACTCTATCGATGCAATCATTAACTCGCCTCCGTACTCGACAGCGCTGGATTATATTAGGAATGATCTACCTCAACTTATACTCTTGAATCTCTCACCCATAGAAGCCATAGAAGAGAGAATGATAGGAAACCCGAAGCTTAAACATTATCCGCCTGAAGTAATCGATGAGGTTAAGAGGGGAGAGGGACTATTCATCAAGCTACCAACCGCAGCTAAGACTTCAATCAACCGTTTAATTCATGCTGGGAAGGTTAGAGAGGCCGTACGTACATACAAGTTCTTCCGAGACATGTACTCAGCAATGAAGGAGGAATACAGAATTTTAAAGGAAGGATCAAAATGCATAATGATAATCGGTAACAATCACTATAAGGTTGAGAACGGATACGTTGAAATAGAGAATGACGAGGTAATCCTGCATCTGGCAAGAGAGATAGGGTTTAAGGTGGATCGAATAATAACTAGAGAACTTGAGAAGACAAAGACGGGAATGATAAGATACGAATCCGTAATAATATTGGAGAAGTAATAAGAGAGATTATGGAGATTAGGAACCATTAATATACATGTTCATCCCGATCTTGAGCTATGGTTGTAGATTTCCATGTTCATATAGGATGGGTTGAGTCAATATCTAGAGACTTTAAGGGCCGCGTATACGTTGATCTAGAAGATTTACTGGCTTACATGGATGAGAACGACATAGACTGGGCTGTAACACTTTCATGTCCAAAAGAGAGAGGATTACTCTCAAACTTCATCTCAAACGAGGATCTCATACATGTTGCTGAGAAGGGAGACGGTAGGATAATCCCTTTCTGCTCTATTGATCCAAGATCATTTAATGCTCTCAAGAGAATAGAGAAGCTTGTGGAGCTGGGATGCAGAGGCATCGGAGAGTTTAAGGTGCCCTTAAAGGTTGACGATGTAAGAGTCATCAGAGTACTTGAGAAGGCTGAGGAATATGGATTACCCCTACTCTTCCATATGGAAGAGAAGAGATACTTCTATGATATCCACTCATTAGACAAAGTACTAGACAGATTTAGGAATGTGAAGTTTATAGCGCATGGCCCAGGATGGTGGATGCATATAACAGGCAAGGTTTCCACCGAACTTTATCCTAAGGGGAGAATAAAAAGCGAGGGAAAGATCCAGGGCCTCCTAAGAAAACATGACAATCTCTACGCTGACATATCTGCAACCTCAGGGCTTAACGCATTGAAGAGGGATAGAGTTTACGCTAAGACTTTCCTCACAGAATTCTCGGACAAAATTCTCTTCGGAACAGACTTTCCATGTTTAAGCCTTGACGGCTCCCAATATGGACCTAACAGGGCTCATATGAAACTGTTAGAATCTCTAGAGCTACCAGATAAGATACTTGAGAGGGTGCTTCATCTAAACGCTGAGAAACTACTCTCTAAACCTGAAAGATAATAGCAAAGAGATATCCACACTATGAAGCTCCTCAAGAGAGTAGGATATACAGAATAGACCAGTTCAACCTAAACCTGAATGGGGAGCTCAGCGCATCTTATAAACTGAACCGATCACCATGAAGTTGAAAATATCACCTAGAGAGAATTTTATATGGGTATACCCCCAGCTATAAACGCTAACAGTCCAAAGAACATCCAGACTCTCATCATATTCTTAACTCGTCTAGCATTCTCTCTTGAATAGTCCCGAATCAACATGAAAGATGACGCGGCGAATCCTAGATCAGCCACAATAACAAATGGAACAAACAGAATTGAAACTACCCCTAGATATAGAGGTAACACACTCAATATAATGGTCGCCGCATAAAATATTGATGAGAGATACGCTGCTACCTTAACTCCATAGGACACAGCTATCGTCCTAACATTTCTTGTCTTATCCCCCTTAACATCCACGATTCCCTTCGTAACTTCTCTTCCAGTATTTGCCAGAAAAGCCAACGAAGCGAATAGGATCGATGGGAGGGTTACCTCTCCATTTATAAGGAGACTCCCGTAGATGAAGGGTAACGCTATACAGAAACTTACAAAGAAGTTCCCAATGAGCCCTGTCTTCTTAAATCTTGTTGTATATGCTACAGAAACAACTATGGATGTTATGGCTAAAAGGAAACATTGAAGGCTTGTTATAAAAGCCAATATTAAACCTAAAAGTACAAGCAACGCTGAGAATATGAGGCTCTCATTAGGTGTTACTAGACCGCCAGGTATAGGTCTCTCAGGCTCATTTATCCTATCTATATCCCTATCCCAATAATCGTTTATCACCATTGAAGCGCCTGACAAAGTGAAAGATGTAAAGAAGCCTATAACTAAAGCAGAAAACACTTCAGGATCCAATGAGTTCACACCAGAAATCAAGGCGCCGATTACAACGGCGAATCCCATCATAGCACAGTTAATCGGACGGATCAGCCTTACAAAACCGGATACTCTCCCAACCATCTGAATCTAACACCCAAGTCTTTACCTTTAAATCGGAAATCCAGAGGCGCAGTTAACCATTAAATCCCTACTCAAACACAGGTCGAGTTTTATTCTTTATGAGCAGCTTATAAGCCTTTTCAGTCTCCACCCAACCTATAAGATACCCATCAGTGAACATCGATATACAATACAAGATAACCCTTAATACCTTAATAATCAAGAGAATGATGCCGCTCCAGACGACGACAGTAACTGATAGGATTGAAGAAGTGGATCACATGTATCATCCAGACAATATTCACTTTACAGATATTTTCGGCGGATTTATAAAGTCATGATATCTCTCTTTAACTTTGCCTTCCCCAGCATCACCCTTATGAATGAACACTCTATATCTAAAGGTGAGCTCCTCTCCTCTCTTCAAGGTGAAGCTTCCATCCATCTTCGGATTTCCAGTGAAATATGATATTCCAAAGGGATTGGCAGTCATCAATCCATAATTCCTAACATGCCAATATGTTGGATGGCGGAGATTTGAGGGATGATCAAACACGGCGATTCCAACCCATAATCCCTTAACAGGACCGGAATAGTCACACCAATGAGCCCTCTTACCCCAAGTCTCCTCCTCGTTGATTCCACCATATGAATTCTCAATCCTACCACCGTTTACAACGTCCATTGATGTAGCAACTCTAATAGATATTATTCCTCCCTCCTTAGTATCTCCAAACCTTACGTCTCCATTAGTAGCTTTAAACTTAACCTCTAACTCCATCATCCTCGAGTCTTCGGGAGTATTATACACTGTTATCCGACGCTCTTCGTCTAGAACCTTTACTCCACTATTCGACACCCAAATATTTTCAGCTTTAAACTCTCCATATACAGGACCCTCTATGATCGACTTAAAGGATCTATGCAGAATCCTTCCGTGGCCAGGCAGTTCACTCCAATTATCGACTCCATTAACATCTCCATGAGCAGTCCATATGGATCGGTGATGCTGATGATCCCTAGTCTCCCCCTCAACATCAGGGATCATCGGAAAGTTCCTAGTGACACGTCTACCTTCAGGGCCGATAACCGGATGTATATATGGCCTTACAACCCCCAAGTAATTATAGGACATAAAGGGTTCTCCATTAACGTATACGTCAAGTTTCCCTTCAGCCTCCTTCACATTAACCCCCAGCCCTGAGAGATCATCGGATTCACAATTAAATCGGACAGTATACTCCTTCTCATTGAATTTTCTTAGGCTCTTAAGGATCCAATGTACACGCACTCTAGAATCACCTATCAGTTCTAGCTGAGCTGGAACACGCTCTCCAGTCTCTTCATCAACCATTAACAGGCCGGATGGCGCATTCACACCTGGAGATTTAACGGTTACATTAAGTGGACAGTTCTCTCTATCATGAGGACCTGCCTTAACAAGGATTCTATATTCTTCCATATCGATCAAGCCTCTCTTAACCTCAAAGGAGATCACTAATCAGATTTAATCTTTATCCTATTATGAGGGCTACATCCAAGTATAGAGAATGCTTTACTCTACACAGAAATCCTCATCATATACCAGAAGAATAGGAGATGGCAAAAGGATGATTATATCTAAGATGCATAAGGACACATAACAGATACGACCCGGTCACAATCATAGAAACGATCCTTTACGGGGGAGATAAGAGGATCCGCAAAGAGATGATCTTAAAAGCTTTTAATAATGGCGGTGGAGGATTATGGTGAGGGGATGAGATGTCCCTTGTTGACATTATAATAAGTCGTAGGAGCATAAGAAGATATGAAAAGAGAGAGGTTCCAGAGAACATTTTAAGCAAGATACTTGAGGCTGGAAGACAGGCGCCTTCAGCAAATAATAGACAACCATGGCGCTTCATAATAGTAACCGACGAAGAGATTAAGAAGAAACTTTCACGCGGAAGATGGAATAGATTCATTAAGGACTCAGCATTCACAATAGTTGGTTGTGGATATATCGGCGACTCCTACGGGAAGAGGTGGTCAACAATAGATACGACGATAGCCCTACAGAACATGGTTATCGCCGCGTGGAGCTTAGGTATCGGTTCCTGCTGGATAGGAGATTTCAGAGAGGAAGAGGTAAGGAGGCTCCTGAATATACCAGATGAATGGAAGGTTATAGCGCTCATTAGCTTCGGCTATCCAGCTGAGAAGCCATCCAATGTATGGAAGAAACCATTAAGCGAGATTGTGAGTTATAACTCTTTCTAGAGATTGAGACTGAAACCATCCAGAGAACCTCTGAGCCTCTCAACCTCAATATATACCTTCGCCTCTTAATGCAGATGGACATTTATCAACCCTAAGATCGATGATGCATCACAACAAGAGAAGAATGATTCATCAATCCAACCCAACATTAAAGATATCCCAAGAAAGGTTGGCTTTGGTGCGGTCGCCGGGATTTGAACCCGGGTTCTCAGCGTGGCAGGCTGATGTCCTAGTCCAGGCTAGACTACGACCGCATCTCCTCACAGCCTCTAACATCACAACGATGTGATCCTCTTTATTTATATTATCATATTGTTTTACCGCATTCAGGATTTTTAAAGGTTACTTTGCGCATTTATTGATTCTGCAGCCCTCACGTAGATTGGTTTCTTCTAGACGGTATCTGTAGGTTTACAGGAACTGACTAAACGGTTTTAAGTTGAGTTTAAGATAGAATGAGCTGATGGTTTATGATTCTTCCCAGAATGGTTGAAGTTAAACAGAAACTCTCAGCGATTAAAGTTGAGGATTACATCTCAGAGATTAGAAGAGAGCTTAGAAAGAAGGGGTTACATAAGAAGATTAGAAGTGGAATGAAGATAGCTATAACCGCCGGAAGCAGGGGGATAGCACACTACCGTGAAATCTTAGCGACGGTTGTAGATGAGGTTAGGAGGGCTGGTGGAGAACCATTCTTGGTACCTGCCATGGGAAGCCATGGAGGGGCAACCCCTGAGGGACAGCTCCAAGTCTTAAAGAGCCTAGGGATAACGCCTGAAAGTGTAGGAGCACCAATATACTCATCCATGGAGGTTGATGAAGTTGGAAGACTAGATAATGGGGTTCCAGTATATGTCGATAGGATCGCGCTTAGATCCGATGGGATAATAGTTGTTGGAAGGGTTAAACCGCACACTGACTTCAAAGGAAAGATTGAAAGTGGACTTATGAAGATGATGGCTATAGGCCTAGGGAAACAGAAAGGAGCTGAAACCATCCATTACTACCAGTCGGAGGGCTATCATAAGATCATGCCTGCAGCTGCTAGGTTGATAATGGAGAAGACACCGATACTCTTAGGCTTAGCGATAGTTGAGAATGCATACCATGAAATAGCTATAGTGAAAGCTCTTGAACCTCACGAGATTGAGAGAGAGGAGATGAAGCTTCTGGAGAAGGCGAAGGAGATGTTAGCGAGAATCCCATTCAAAGAGATAGATGTTCTCATAGTTGATGAGATAGGAAAGGATATAAGCGGTGTAGGGATGGATACTAACGTAACGGGTAGATTCTGGCTTCCAGGAGAAAGAGAACCGGAGGCCCCTAAGATAAAGAGGATAGTTGTATTAGATCTTACAGAGGGAACCCATGGGAATGCCATAGGAATAGGTTTAGCTGACATAACAACCAAGAGGGTAATATCAAAGATAGACTATGAAGCAACATTCGTGAATAGTTTAACACAGGGATCAACCGAGACCGCTAGAATACCCCTTTTCCTACCGAATGATAGAGATGCTATTGTAGCTGCTATTAGAACATGCGGCCCAATCAACCCGAGAGAAGCGAAGATCGTAAGGATCAAAAACACTTTGGAGCTTGAGAGGTTCTGGATTTCTGAGAGCTTAGCTGAGATTGTTAAGACGGACAGGGAGCTTTCAGAGAGGATAGAAATTTTAGGCGAGCCTAGAGAGATGCAATTCGATGTCTTAGGAAACCTTGCAAGGTAACTTGTCTAAGCATATAGCGGAAGGAGATTAACATGCTTAAGAGAACATTACTCTACTGCTTCCACAGACAATATGCACGTTTAGGCAAGTATGCAGGTTTCGAGATGCCAATATGGTATAAGGGACCTGTAAAGGAGCATTTAGCAGTCAGAAACAACGTAGGAGTCTTCGACGTCTCCCATATGGGTAGATTACTCATTTCAGGAGAGGACTCAATCAAACTCTTAAGCCTTTTACTAACGAATAATTGCGGTTCACTCGATTTAATGGAGAGTCAACTATCATTCTTCTGTAATAAAGATGGAGGGATAATCGATGATGTAATGGTGCTTAGGCTTAACCAGAACAACTTTCTAATAATAACAAATGCCGCAAACAAGGATAAGGATTTAGAGTGGATGAATAGACATCTAAACGGACTTGATGTCAAAATAAAAGATGTAACGGATAATGTTCCAATGATAGCCGTTCAAGGTCCAAAAGCCGCTGATTTACTCAAAGAGATATTTGGATCCGAAGTATATGATGTTAAACGAATGTGCAGTTCCTGGTTTTATCTCGGAAGAACTAAGGTCTTAGCTTCTAGAACCGGATACACCGGCGAAGACGGATTTGAACTCTACATCTTCGGAGATAAACCTGAAAGG
>WAQA01000203.1 GCA_015520475.1 Candidatus Bathyarchaeota archaeon
CTTAATTGGGATTGTGTATCCGCATCTCGGACATCTATTATCCTCTCTCATCTTATACCGGATGATTCTGAATCCAAACCTCTTGATTAGGCACTCGCCGCAGTTTGGGCAGTAGGTATGTTCATATCTGTGTCCATGAACGTTTCCTAGGTAGGGATATAGAATACCGCTTCTCTTCGCCATCTCATACGCTTCTTCTAGCTTCTCAATCTTTGTTGGCGGATTATCGAATTCATATGCTGGATAATATCGTGTGAAGTGGATTGGTGTTTCAGGGCCTACCTCCCTTAAATGGCGGTCAATAATCCATCTTAAACATTCCTCATCATCATTTACTCCTGTAACTATCAGATTCACGATCTCCACGTGGATGTTCATCTTCTTCGCTTCACGTGCGTTCCGCCATATCTTCTCGACATCTATGCCTCCACACATCTTCTCATATACTTCCCTGTCTCCTTTAACGTCTATCTTCAGTCCATCCATTCCCGATTCTCTTAGGGCCTTTAAAGCATTCAGGGTCATGTATCCGTTTGAGACGTAGCAGCAATATAGTCCCCTTCTAGATCCAATCTTGAATAGGGGTATGTTCCAGTCTGTTAGGAGGGTTGGCTCTTGGAAGCTTGAGCATAACCCCTCATCCCCCCTCTTAAGCGCGAGGTTAACAGCGTCCTCAGGCGATAGATACTCTTCATCAACGCTCTCCGGGAAGTTCTTGGATAATGTCCAGTTCTGACACCATGGACAATCGAGATTGCATGACCATGTCGAGTATGTTAGGGCTGTGGATCCAGGCCAGTAATGGAAGAAGGGTTTTATCTCTATCGGCCTACTCTCTAACGCCGTTATCACACCATAAACTAACGTGTAAAGTTTTCCATCTATGTTTATACGGGTCTTGCAGAAGCCTTTCTCCCCAGCATTGATTAGGCAGCGTCTCTCACATAGGACACATCTAACCTTATCCTTTGCCTCCCTCTCATAGAATGTGGATTCCTTGATTGTGGGAGCGGTTAAGGATTGAAGCCTCTTCATAACACAACAATATTTAAGTAAGATTCATTTGTGAAAAAAGTATTATGCATAGCCCAGGTTGGATGGCGTTATGATCAAGATATCTAACAAGGAAGATTTGATAGCGAATACTTACTCATCAAGGAATAGAAGGGCTAGGGAGATAGCGTTAAACGCTATTGAGAAGGCATTTAATACAGCGGATCCTAGAAGCCTTATCAGATCCAAGGTTAACCTATCAGAGGATACTCTAAGAATCAACGGTAAAGATTTCAATCTCTCCGTTTTCCAGAGGATATTTGTTGTGGGCGGTGGAAAAGCAAGCGGCTCCATGGCTGAAGCTCTGGAGGAGATACTTGGAGATAGGATTGAGGATGGATTAATCGTGGTTCCTAAGGGAACGGCGAAACTATACAAGACGGAGAGAATCAGGTTCCATGAAGGATCCCATCCGATCCCGGATGAGAGCAGCGTTGAGGGGGCGCGGAGAATCCTTGAGATTGCAGAGAGAGCTGAAGAGGATGATCTGGTGATATGTCTGATTTCAGGTGGGGGTTCAAGCTTGATGTGTATGCCCCGTCCAGAGATAAGCCTGGAAGACAAGAAGAAGATAACCGAATTACTGCTTAAGTCAGGAGCTAATATCCATGAGATAAACGCTGTCAGGAAGCACATATCAAGCTTTAAGGGTGGGATGTTGGCGAGGAAGGCTTATCCGGCAACCTTGATCAGTCTGATACTCTCAGACGTTATAGGGGATAACCTTGACGTTATCGCTTCAGGGCCAACAGTCCCTGACTCAAGCACCTTTAAGGACGCCATAGAGATTCTTAGGAGATATGGGATATGGGATGAGGCTCCCAGCTCTATAAGGAGGGTCCTCTCTGATGGGGGTGTGGGAAGGATTGGAGAGACGCCGAAGCCTGGAGATCCAATATTCAGCAGGGTCTTCAATTTTATATTGGGGAATAATAGGCTAGCCAGTCTAGCAGCGGTTCATGAGCTTAAACGTATGGGTATGAACACTCTCTTCTTAACCTCTCTCTTGGAGGGGGAGGCGAGAGATGTCGGTTTGATGCTCTCTACAATCGCCTTGGAGATAAACCTTTCAGGGAATCCTGTGGAGAAGCCTGCTGCCATCGTTCTCGGAGGGGAGACCACAGTTACAGTGAAGGGGGATGGGATTGGAGGTAGAAACCAGGAGATAGTGTTAAGTTCGGCGTTGAGGATTAGGGGGGTTGAAGGGGTGGTGGTTGCCTCTGCAAGCACCGATGGGATTGACGGTCCTACCGATGCGGCTGGAGCAATCGCCGACGGAGACACTTTGAAGCGTGCTGAAGAGCTAGGTTTAAACGCTTTAGAGTATCTGGAGAATAATGACTCTTATACATTCTTCTCTAAGACTGGAGATCTAATATTTACCGGGCCGACAGGTACGAACGTGAATGACATATCTGTAATTGTTGTTCTGTGATGGGCGCTGCATCTATCCTCTTCTAACCTTCATCCACATACTCTCCAGGTCTCCAATTAACGGTGTATCCTCCAAGGTAGGATCCTAGTAGGATGCTGATTGACGGTGCAACAATCTCCCTGAACATGTCCATCTCTGAAGGGTTTAGAATCCCTGATGCATATTGCACCAATATTAGGCTGAGGAAGCCTATCAATCCTGGGATGAGGGAGGTTAATCGTGGATTCTCCCTTACCTTGTATCCGGCGTATAGTCCCCCTATGAATCCTCCTGGGAGATAGGCGGATCCTGATATGATAAGTAGCATCGCTGTTCTAGATGCATCGAAGGATAATAATCCTAGAACGTTGAGGCTGAAGAGTATTATTCTTAGGAGCCATGGAACCAGTGAGAGGAGAAAGTATGTGAGGAGTAAGCTTAGAACTCCTCCTACTATCAGATTTAATATCATCTTCGTCTTAGTCCTTTCTTCTTCTATCATCCCCACTTCACCTTTGTTCTATTCAGTATAGACTGGAATATTGGGTATGTTGGTTTATAATCGTCTCCTATTGCATGGTAGATTATCTGGAGCAGCTCACCATTTATGATTGATGTCATGAACATCCATGTCCAATTATAGTGTTTACCCTCATTGTCTATGTAGCCATTAATTATGATGAAGGAGATGTAGTTGAGGCTGTAACCTGCAGCTTTGATTGTTCCATTACCTATGAAGCGTAATGTTGCATTCTTGTTTCTCTTCAGTATGCTGTCGTATATTCTCCCTATCTCATACTTCATTATCGAGTATGCATCTGTAAGGTTATTCTTCTCCATGTATGATTCTGTTGATTTCTTGTCCATTATTGCCAATGTTATGAAGGCTAACTTGTCTATGGGGGCGATCCATACAATATTTCTGGTTCCATAGTCAAGTTCGTATCTTCCTGAGGCAGCTATCCAATTTCTGGGGAAGTATAAACTGAAATGGCTGGTTTCCATGTTGAAGTACTCCCCATAGACGTGGGCTGTGAATACCGAATAGAAGATTGCTGCGCTGGCCATATTCAATATTAGGATTATAAGGATGAATATCGCCAGTGGTAATCGTAGGCCGAAGAGCTTCTCTCTCATAACCTAACTCAACCCGGATTATAGATTTTCTATGATTAGGCATATAAAGATCTTTGTGAAAAGCCGATTCATGTGGAGACTTATCATCCAGTTGCCGAGTAACATGAAAACTTCCTTTTTATCTGGGTGGGTGAAGGGACCTTTTAGCCATTAAGATTGGGTCTTTGTAGATGCTTCTGTATCCGTTTATCTCCCCCTCAACGCTTGATTGGGCAAGATGAAAATAAAAATCTAGAGTATAAGTGTGAGAAATGTTACTTTATTGAGGGTTACATGTAACCTCTGGTGATGCTGGTTATATGGGTTTTACATTGAGATTTATCATTCACCAGTTAATATCTTAATCGTTTAACATGGGATCAACGGCTGAGGATGGATACAGAAGCATCTCCGGAGACAGCGTATCTGGATGGACAGTGCACCTAGACATCTAAAGAATCATCGTCTATGAATGTACGGTTATCTTTTGTATCTGTAGGGCGGCGCCGTCAGATCAATTTGATGGCGGATCTCTCCGCATAAACGTTAAAGATGAAGATTTTTCGACTTATGACGAAGTGTCCTCTTCCATGCGCGGTTGGACGCTTGTACAGCAATGAAAGACCCACATCCTCTTCCGTCTGCCTCATGAATAATGGAATGTTCATCTTTCGGTCAATAATATCGTCCATCATCCCCCACATACAGGCCTAAAAGATGAAGAGAAACCCCTCAAATGCAGGATCAACATGGAAAGAGACCGGTAGACACACTTAACACCCAAAAACACCAAAGAAAAAATGCAACATCACCAGCCCAGCAAAGAAAAACCATAGAGGAGGAAAAGTCTTATAGCATTGTGTCGATAGTCTTCTAATTCAGGTATCGATTAGTTCCTTCTAATTTTCTCCTTAACTCTTTATTCTGAAAATTTAAATGTAACCAAAGAAATAATTCCTTTAATATGTCTAAGTCTAAGCTTATGATTTTAATTTATGGATCGAATCTTTTGTGGGTCTGTTGGAGATCTATGGGAAGAGATTATAAAATCGACATTATAAAATTGAAAAACTACCTCGTCAATGTTCGTCCAGGTAGAGAATTGATTCGACCTTACTATTATGGCTCAGAAGATCCAAGGGACCCAGACTATTCCAAACAGGAAGCTTTTTATGATCGCTTAAGATATGATGGTTTTACAGTGATTGTCAAGAGAGTCAGGTATTATGGAGATAAGAAAAAAGAGAAAGGTGTTGATGTGGCGATAGCTACCGATCTAGTCTACTATGGACTACAAGGAGCATACGATGTAGCAATACTGGTAAGCGGGGATTCAGATTTGGCGGGTGCTATTGAGAAAGTTAAGATGGCTAGAGCCGAATGCCGTATTGAAGTAGCAATGTTTAGGAAAAGCATGAGCAGGGAACTTTTGAAAGTTGCCGATGCATTCTACCCTCTTGATGATGTAGCCGACGAGATTAGAAAAGATTAGAGTATCCTATTTTATTCGTAATTCTTATATATGCAAATTGTATAAGTACTTATGAAAACACAGCAGCAAGGGAAAACTCCATGTTTAGAGTTTCTCGTTATACTCATTCTTTATAC
>WAQA01000204.1 GCA_015520475.1 Candidatus Bathyarchaeota archaeon
GATCTCCTCAGCCTCCTCCCTTGTCAGTTCATATTCTCTCTGGAAGTATAGAAGCCATTTAGATCTATTCTCTGGACTGAAGAATATATGGTAGACCCTCTGAGCAACAAGAGTTCCAGCCATCTCTATATCCTCTTCTAAACGTTTAAGGAAGGATAATGTCTCCTCTTTGTTCTTTCCTACAGTTCCAGCTGAAGCTATGGCTTCAACAAATGCCGGTTCAGTTAGCTTCTTCAGATATTTGTAGCCGCTTACAATTCTAACCTTCTCCTCGAAGGATATGTTCTTCGATAATTCCTCCGATGCGCCGAGGCTTTCAGCCAGCTTCTGCAGAAAACCTTCTTTATCCTTAACTTTGGTTAAAGCTTGCTTAAGCAGTTTTTCTGCTTCGACATCCCGTAAGTGACTCTCAAGTCTACCGCCCATGTTGGTTTCATAGACCTGTGTCGGTTTTATTCCCTTCTTTAATGCCTCAGCCATCCCCTTCATAGCCGCCATGATAAGCATGGTTTCTTGGACAACAGTGTATGTAACAGTGTTATTCGTTCCTATCCCCATACTGTTGAGAGTTGTTGTTATATCGATTGCGGCTGGGTATCCACCGGCCACCTTAAATACTATATTTGGTCTCCCTCTCTCTTTAATGTTAGAGTAGCCCCACGTAAGGTAGGCATCGAACTTCTTAAGGAACTCCTCAGCTTTTGAGTATATCTGTAGTGCATCCTTTACGCTCGCTTCGTAACTCGCTGCAACATTCGGATTCAACTGATAGCTTACCATGCCATCATAAAAGTCTGAGAGTAAAGCGATAGGCCTAAAGACTTCAAGGTTAGGCCATAAAGCAACCATTGTAGCCTGCATAGTTATTTCATCGCCATATTTCTCAGGATTATCAGCCCACTCCTTTCTGTTAGCAGCAACCTTCTTGAACTCCATCCATAGCTCAGGATTATCATTGTATGCTATAGCTGCGAGAACAGGATTTGTTGATACCTGTACGTAGCCTAGATGCCTTAGCCATCTTAACCCTATAGCATAGTCATTCCCGAACTTGCACATTCCCTTCGTTACCATCTGATAGTAGACGTTGCCTTTTATCACTTTATCCGCAGCCTTTAGGAAGCTTGATGCCCATCTACCCTCAACAAGCCCCTGTCTTATCTCTTCTCCCATCTTAGCAATCATCCCTTTACCCTGCATAACGCGATCCATATCCAGTAGCATCTTGTCTATGACAGCCTTAGCCACAGTTGTCTTTGCTCCTTCATTCTTCTCCAAGGACTCCCACTTCTCAAGCGTATACATGATTCTCCTCAAGGAGGCTTCCATCTCATCCTTAGAGAAGCCTACCCTGAGCCCCTCAATGCCTATAAGGTTTAGAGCTATTTCTATTAGAACCTCATAGGATCTTTGACGCGTCTGGATCTTCCTTATCTGTGATTCTTCGCTCTCCCCCTCTATAGGCCTACTCTTAATAAACTCTAGATTTAATTGTCGGATGATTCCTTCCAGAACGGTCACTAGTTTCCCTCGCATCTCCGTATTTAGAAGGTGATCAGCTGCTAGTTGGGGGTGACCCTTCAGAGCTGTTCTGACCACGTGTTCGCAGTGATCGAGACTAGAGACTGGTAGTTCCAGATCTTCTGGACGTGACTTAAGAATAACTGAGGAGACATCTACATTATACATGATGCCATCACGAGATTTAATCTGAATCCTCCAATTATTTATGTCTTTAGTCTCTATGATTCTCTGTTCATCTTTAGGTCCCTTCGGTTAGAATCTATTAAGATGATGAAGGCAGCATGCGGTGTACTAAGGCACTAACTCTGCAAGCGCCTTTTATCAAAAACTTTAAATACGATTATTCGTAGTTTTTAATACGATTGATAAAAGTGTATAACGATGTTAACAACTAAAGATGTATCACCAACATTAGAGGAATACTTAGAGGCAATATACAAACTTGAGAGGAAGAATGGAGCGGCCAAAACCAGCGAACTGGCTAAAATGTTGAATGTAGCCCTTGGAACAATAACGAATACCATTGAAAGCATGGAGAAGCAGAATCTAATAAAGCATAAGCCCTACAAAGGCGTCAACCTAACGAGGAAAGGCAGAAGGATAGCCATTGACGTGATAAGACGGCACAGACTATCAGAAAGGCTACTCACAGACATTCTAAAGATAGACTGGAGCAAGGCCCATAACATAGCATGCAAGCTGGAACACGCCATATCCGACAGGGACATAATCAGAAGATTGGATGAGGTATTAGGTAAGCCGAAAACATGTCCACATGGCAACCCCATCCCCTCAGAGGATGGAGAGATACTTGAAGAGGAATTGGAAGTATTAGTTGACTTGAATCCTGGGGAGAGAGGAGTAATCACCAGAATAGTATATGAGGATCCGGAATTACTGGAATACTTAGCATCGATAGGTCTAGTACCGGGAGTAAATATACAAGTCAAGGAGAAAGCACCCTTCGATGGTCCAATAACCCTCAAAGCCATGAATAGAAGTTATGCATTAGGCCGCAACATAGCATCCTTCATTCTAGTAAAGAAGAGGCATGTAAGGGGAGGGAGATAATATGCTTGGACAATACCTAATAACGTTCAGAGAGGTTCTGGAGGCAGCCTTAATAACAGCCATAATACTTTCATACCTGATAAGAACTAATAGACGTAGACTCTCCAGATACGTATGGCTTGGAGTCTACATGTCCGTAGCGGTGAGCGCAGGATTAGGAATAACAGTATGGATAATCTACGGTTCCCTGCCCGAAGCAACCCAGCTACTCTTCGAAGCAACAGCAGCATTCATAGCCGTTATAGTATTGTCCTCAATGATTTATTGGATGGCTACCAAGGGAAGATACATAAAGAGAGAGATGGAGAAGCGTATCGAAGCAGCAGTCACGAAAGGAACCGTTATAGGATTAGTATCGGTTGCGTTCATAGTCGTATTCAGAGAAGGACTTGAAACGGTTCTCTTCTTAACACCCTTCCTAATAAAGGATGCTGCAGGAACAATTCTTGGGATGCTTACCGGGGCGTTAACAGCCCTCCTACTCTCATATGGAATCTTCGTGGCAGGAATGAAGATTAACCTTAGAAGATTCTTTTATTTCACAAGTATACTATTGATACTTCTCGCCGGAGGATTAGCGGGTTACGGAACCCATGAACTCATCGAATACTTCGAGAAGAACGGTGTTGAAGTAGGCTGGCTAGGCGAATACGCATACGCTCTAAACGTGCCGAGAGACAGCCCACTCCATCACAAGGGAGTTATAGGATCAGTAGCGGCTGTAATGTTCGGCTACACAGTTAATGCAGAATGGGCAAGAGTTATAGTTCATATAGCATACCTAGCGATATCATTCCCACTTATAGTATGGATTTATAATAAGCCATCCAACGGGGAGATGTAGCCATGCAGCATAGAAATGGAATGAACAGCGGATCAGATTCCAACGGTTACAGATTCCGCCACCGCCACAGACACAAGAGAGCGATATCCGTTCTGGACCTCAAGCCTGGACAGAGAGGAAGGATAGTGTCCCTCAGAGGAAACCAGAAAATAGTGCAACGACTTGCAGACCTAGGACTTACACCAGAAACGACAATACATATACTGAGAACAGCTCCGCTTAACGGGCCTATAGAGATAGCTGTTAGAGGAAGCAGACTAGCTATAGGAAGGGAAATAGCCAGAAATATTCTTGTACATGCCGAGGAAGAATAGAATGAGCAGCTGCCACTCCCATAGCAGTAACAAAAAATCAGGTTCTGATAATGAAGAGAAAGCGGACTTAACCATAGCGTTAGCTGGCAACGCAAATGTTGGTAAAAGCGTAATCTTCAATTACTTTACAGGTTTACATCAGCATGTAGGCAATTGGCCTGGAAAAACAGTTGAGAGGGCCGAAGGAAGCCTACACTATAAAGGATACAAGATAGACATAATAGATCTCCCAGGAATCTATTCGCTCTCGACCTTCTCAATCGAGGAGCTGGTCTCCCGAGAATATATAGCATATGAGAAGCCAGATGTTGTAATAAATGTGGTTGACGCATGCGTATTAGAGAGAAACCTCTTCTTCACTCTCCAATTAATTGAGATGCAGGTGCCATTAATAATAGCAGTCAATATGATCGACTTAGCGAGAGAGAAAGGAATAGTAATAGATGAGAAGAAGCTGAGTGAAATTTTAGGTGTACCAGTAATCCCTACAATCGGAATAAAAGGGATAGGAGTTAACAGGCTTATAGAAGAAGCGATAAGAGTTGCAGAGGGAGATTTAAAGGCGATACCGAAAAAGATCGAGTATGGAAGGGAAATAGAGGACAGAATCAGAAAACTGGAGGATTACCTAAAAAGAATTGAACTACCATACCCATCTAGATTCATTGCAATAAAACTTCTTGAAGGAGATGAAGAGATAAGAGAGGAGATCCGCAGGATCAACGAGGAAATCGTAGAGGTAGCGGAGAGATACTCTAAGGAGATTGAGGAGATACATGGAGAGCCATGTCCAGTCGTAATATCATCTGAGAGGTACGCTATAGCCAGCAGAATAGCCAATGAAACACAGAAGATAACCCCAACTAAAAAGACTAGTTTAACCGATAGGATCGACAACTTGATCACCCATAAAGTTTTAGGTTACATATCAATGTTTCTGATAATGTTTTTTGTGTTCTACTCAATCTTTACATTCGGAGATATTCTATCAAGGATAATATCAGGCTTCTTTGACGCTCTTAGACCACAGAACCTCGGAGGATACCAAGAGATATTCTGGGAGGGAGCTGTTGGAGGATTCGTAGCTGGTGTAACCCTTGTTCTCCCATACGTTCTACCATTTTACTTTCTATTAACGATACTTGAGGATACAGGTTACCTGCCGAGAGTGGCATTCATGCTTGATAACTTAATGCATAAGATAGGATTACATGGGAAGGCTATAATACCGATGATTATGGGTTACGGATGTAACGTTCCAGCATGCTACTCATGCAGGATCATGGAGACACAGAGAGATAGATTAATAGCTGCATTCGTCATAACATTCATCCCATGCACAGCACGTATAATCGTTATACTAGGATTAGTGGCTACATTCGTTAATGTATGGTGGGCTTTCACCCTATTACTTCTCGATCTAATCATAATCCTTATTATGGGAAGAATAGCCTTCAAGGCCATTCCAGGAGAGTCCATGGGATTAATTATGGAGCTACACGCCCTCAGGATGCCTTCTCCACGAGTAGTAATCACACAGACACTCTCCAGACTAAAAACAATAATCTACATAGTATTCCCAAGTTATATAATTGGAGGAGTAATACTTGCTGCAATGTACAGCTTCAATCTTCTGAAGCCTATAGAGACGCTTCTAGCTCCCATAACAGTTGACTGGCTTAGACTCCCATCAATAGTAAGCGTCCTCCTACTCTTCGGCGTAGTAAGAAAAGAGCTTGTAATAATTATGCCATCGATACTCTTCGGCACAACAGATCTAGCAAGAATATTCACTCCAACACAGATGATAGTATTATCATTCATAACCATGATATATATTCCATGCGTAGCAACATTCACGATGCTTAAACGAGAATTCGGATGGAAAACAGCGCTCTACATAACTATATTTGAGATTTTATTTGCTATAGCCCTAGGCGGAATATTCTCTAGAGTAATACAGTTTCTATTTGAATGACATAGGAGCATATATATAAACGCCGCTAAGAGATTATATGAGGGAAGAAGACAAGCATTGACAAATCTCAGATCAATGTTTAGAGAGATATCAAACAGATATGACTTATTGAATCACATAATTACTTTTGGATTTGACATTGTCTGGAGGAGGCTAGTAGCTAATAGGATAATACTTAGAGGGGTCATATTGGATCTTTGCTGCGGAGCAGGAGAGCTTATATCATTATTGTCTAGAGACGTGGATTCCAAATCTTTCTTGGTAGGATTAGACTTCACAGAGGATATGCTTAAAAGAGCTCAAAGAAGAAGGGAGACTAAGGAGGGAAAGGCTCATAAGAGAATCGACTTTGTATTGGCAGATGCAAAGAGACTTCCATTTAAAGATTCCTCCATCGACTGCATATGCATGAGCTTCTCCTTCCGAAACTTAACATTCAAGAATACAGAGGCATCAACCTACATAGAAGAGATATTAAGAGTATTGAAGGCTAAGGGAAGATTTATATTCATAGAGACTGGACAGCCCCAATCAAGATTTGTCAGAAGAATTTTACATATATACTTAGAGAGGATTATGCCTATGATTGGAGGAGCAATATCAGGATGTAAAGGAGCATATCGATACCTAAGCACCTCAGTAATAAATTTCCCACAAGCAAACAAAATAGGAAATCTACTGAAGGAAGCAGGATTCCTCAAAGTCTCTATTAAACCAGTAACTTTAGGGGTTGTTACACTCTTTGAATGCAGCAAATAATATGGTTTATATAAAAAGAAGGTGTCGGAGGCTACTTCAGTATTTTTGTGTGGATGCCACATTCACCGCCACACTTACTTGTACCACGCCATCTCCCAGCCCTTTCAGGCTCATTATCATCAACTATCGTTGTACATGGCTCACATCCTAAGCTTCGATATCCCTTCTTGTACAGTGGGTTCTGAGGAACATTGTACAGGGCGGAGTAACGCCAGATGTCAAGTTCAGTCCATTCTAGAAGCGGATTTATCTTGACTAGATTCCCTCTCTTCTCGATCTCTTGGTAATCCCTTCTGGTTCTTCCCTCAGTCTTTCTAAGCCCAGAGATCCACGCATCCAGATCTTTAACAGCCTCCTTCGTAGGTTCAACCTTAAATATTCTGCAGCATTCATCCGGATTGGTTTTCCATAGTCCCGGTATAGGCTTCTCCTTAGACCTGTACTCCTTTATGTTCAAGTTCCATTCCTTTATAATTCTATCCTTAAACTCTAAGGTTTCCTTCGGCTTAAACGGAGTTATCACAGTGAATACTGGTATGTCAGGCTTTATCTGTCTGACCAAGTGGAGAAGGACCATACTGTCCTTTCCCCAAGATACCGCAACAGCTATTCTCGGATACTTCTTTATTGCTTCTCTTATCAGATTCTTGGAATGTTCTATTTTGTCTACCAGCGTGACCAACGCATCCACCTCATATAACGGCGTTATTATAACATTGTTATTATTACAGAACATAACACAGTTATAAACATTTCGGTGAGAACTGGCAGCAGTAAGCGACAACATCAGTCCGAGACAAAAGAGAAAGGGAAAGACATATATATTTCTCTTAAAGATATATCTTAAAACCCGGTGAAGAAGATGACTAGTACAGAAGTAGACGAATTCGTCTCAGACTTCTCCAGATTCTATATTCTCATGATATTATATGAGGGAGCATCGCATGGATACAACATCATCAGCAGATTCAGAAAGACATTAGGAAAGGACATAAGCCCAAGCTTAGTATACCCATTCCTACAAAATCTAGAGAAGAGAGGACTAGTGAGATACACAGTTGTACCTATAGGGGAGAAAGAAAGGAAAGTATATGAACTCACAGAGAAAGGAAGAGAGCTCTGTAGAAGACTATTCAAACGCTTCGCAGCCCTCGTCTCAACAGCCATTGAACCGAGCCTGAACATATGCGCCCACTGCGGCTGCAAAGTATATGAAGGAGGACATGTCGAAGTCATAAACGGTAAAGAAGTAACCTTCTGCTGCAAACATTGCGCATTATCATATAAACGAGAGAGGAAAGAAGGTAAAGAGGAACCGCTCTTCACATAATTAGATACCCCATAAACAGACAGAAAGAGAATAATTAAGGAGAAGAGGACATAAGAAGACTGCGTCACACACCACTAAACATCCCCTATTATCCAATCCATTCAAAGACCATCCACAGTCCAAACATGATTTACAAGCCTTAATAACCTTAACACTAGTATGACAGTATCCCCCAAATTAATTAAGAGGGGGCGACTAAACATTATCAGAGATGACTGGAACATGAAGTTAAAGGTTAAAATGAGAACTGATCCCACAACAAAGATCATGATAATAATATTCGCAACAATAGCATCATATCTCATATCGTTACTTCTTCTAGGAAGCATCATGTACGGCGGATTAAACTTCACATACAACATGATGCATATGATGGGTCACCCAGGACAGTTCATGATCATTACAGTTCTAGGTTCACTCTCAATAGCGTTCGGAACAGGATTAATACTATCAATAATAATAAAGACCAGACCAGAAAAAGAAGATGAACTTAGAATAATCGGAAGAGCTCTATCAGAAGATGAAAAGACCATCCTAAACGAGATTAGAAGGGCAGGTAGAATAACACAGGACTCCCTCCGTTTCAGGTTAGGCTGGAGCAAAGCAAAAGTCTCAAGAATCCTCACAAACCTAGATAAAATGAATCTTATACAGAGAGAAAGAAGCGGGAAGACCTATATTGTCTTCTTAAGCGAAGAATAAGAACCGTCTGAAACCGTCTCATCAACAACACTTAAAATTATCCGTAAACCCTCTTTTAACAGGTGAAAGAAATGGAAAGAATAAATATCAAAGCGTCAACTCTCCTAGCAGTGCTAACCGTACTATTAATATCCTCATATCTCGCAGTTACATCAACGGCCTACTACAACCAAATGTACGAGTATAATCAAAGGACCGCCTCAGACGAAGACCATGAAAACTGCATGGAAAGAGAGGGAATGCCGGATCATATGGGTCAGAATCACGCATCAATACACAATTCCCACCATAACACAAACAGAGAAAAAATGCAACATATAAACCGAAAAACCGGATGTCACTAAAAAATGTTAAGAGCATAATTGCTAAGACACCTAACAACCAGTTTAAACCTTCTAAAGAGATGGATATGGATCCTGTCTCTTATA
>WAQA01000205.1 GCA_015520475.1 Candidatus Bathyarchaeota archaeon
TAAGAGACAGCTCCGCATAGCAGTGATCCTGACATGCATCTCTCTTTTATTTCAGCGAGTTTCTTGTCGTCTTCTTCAAAGAGGTAATAGTAATAGTAGTATATGGGACATATTGTTGGGTCTCCCCCGTATAGTCTCTGCTCTTTCACTGTCGGCTTTCCTCCTGTGAAGGCATTCCATATCTTCTTCTCCGCAGCTTCAGGTGTGTCAACGGTGAAGATGCATGTCTCTGGAAGTGAAGCTGACATCTTTCCTCCCTTGCTTAGTCCAGGTAGGAAACGGCAGTGGATCTGGGCTGGCTTGTAATATCCGAGTTTAGGCGCTATGTCTCGGGTTACACGCCAGTATGGGTCTTGATCTATCGCTGCGGGTATTAAGCATGGTATATTCTTCCCGGTTATTGCTGATTCTAGGAAGCATGGGGCAGCCTGGATGGCTGGGAAGAATATTATTCCTATGTTTGAGCTGTCTTCGAAGCCGAAGACGGCTTTGACAGTCGAGAACGTTATCTTCTTAGCTATCTTTACAGCCAGTTTGTAGAGTATCTCTATATCTTTAACGTCGATGATTATCTTTGTCTTTTCAGGATCGAATCCTACCGCTATAACATCTAAAGCGTTTTCATATGCGAACCTTTCAGTATCGTCAAGTCTCAGTTCATGATGTATCAGGAACTTCTCGTCGTCTGTCATCTGGAAGTACAGTTTTGAATTGAACACGTCTTGGAGATGCTTCGTGAATATCCATGGGATCAAGTGGCCTATATGGACTGGTCCAGATGGGCCTCTACCAGTGTATAAGACGAACCCTTCTCCAGCCTCGTACATGTCAAGTATCCAGTCGAGGTCTCTATGTGAGAAGAAGAGGCCTCTCCTGAGTTGTAGATGTAATCTGCCGCTGTGCTTCTCGATTCTTTTTAGGAGATCCTCTGTGATCGGCTGTGTACCGAACTCCTCCATTAACTTGTTATAGTTTATTTCTCCGGAGACCTCCCACGGCGTTACCTTCATCCTTTCATCCTTCAACATGTACACCTGCCAGTTGCAGCCTTTATAGTCAACCAGACCTCCAATCATCAAATTAAGATTTATGTTATTTCTTGTTTTGTTTAAGATATCTTTTTGGTTCCAGTGTATTTGTATGGAAAGATTCATATTTTAAAAGCGGCTTTAGAAGAGTATGATTAATTATTGTTCTGTTGATGGAAGAGTTGGAGTGATGTTGGATGAAGACGTATTTGACCGTATGGTTTAGCAGTGAAGGAGCCGCTCCAATGGAGGTTATGGAGAGGATTAGGAGTATGGGGTTTAAGCCTGTGAAGGGACGGTATGATCATGTTTATGATTGGGGTAGGGAGCCGACTATCGAGGAGGTTCTTCAACTCGCGAATAATCTGCATGAAACTCTGAAGGGGATGAAGGTTCTATATAAACTCGAGACTATTTAGTGGTTCAGCTGATATACGTAACTCTTTCTTCATCCTTTTTACGTATCTTATGCATTGCGATTGCCCTCTGCTCCTCAATCTTCTGCATCCTTTTAAGGATCATCTCGGACTTCTCTATTTCTCTGTCCAATTCGGAGAGGTTTACCTCTATATTAAGCATTTTAGCGATTACTTTTAGGACGCTTTTCGCTGCTTTATGGTCAGGCATGTATCCCCTTGTCTCTCCAAGCAGACATAACGCATCAATATTTCCTTTGAGCCTTGCCAATCCCAAGAGTAACCCTGCAATTCCAACTATTGGGTTTCCGGATGGACCGTTTACTGCGCCGGCCTCAATAGCCCTCCTTAATATTTTAGGATTTGTTGATACTGCTATGACTTTAGGTTCGTCCTTCACATCAGTCCTGAAGCCGCCGACCGTGATTATAAGTTTTACACCTTTCCTCTCAGCGTACTCGAGGATTTTATTTGCAACCTCGTATTGTCCCTCTATTGTCTGGGCTTGGGTGTCACCGGTCAATAATATGAAGTCGTATTCTCCCTCCTCATTCTTCCAGTAATAGAATTCGTTTCGCAGGAGCCTAACATCTCCATCCCTATTGACGAGAACGTAGTATGCGAAGTGGGGGGAGTATAGATCCGCTAGCTTCTCAGCCTTCATCTGCCTCTTTAAGTGTCTGGTAACTATCTTCCCAACAGTTCCTAGGCCAGGTAAACCTTCTATTAGAATCGGATTCTTAAGTTTGACTTCTGCCTTCTCTATTATTACTGTTTCCTTCATCTTTTATGTTAGCTCCTTTTAGGGCTATCCTATACTTGGCATCTTTATCGTCTGGAGAGAACTTGGCTGGATGCGGTATCTTCACTCTTCCTCCGCAGCTTGGACAGTTATCCTTTCTTAGAGTGTATCTTCCACATTCACTACATCTTCTGAGAAGCCACACCATATTTAACTCCTGCTGAAGGCGCCTTGCCCTCCAGTCTCCTTTATATAATTGATAGCTGCCTCTGCAGCCTTTTTGAGGAGGCCCTCCGCTTTCTTATAGTCGTCGGCTGATATCTCAATACTGTATTTCGGCGCGGCCATAACGTATATGTTGATCTCTGCGTTTGCAGGTTTATCGATGTTCTTCGCGTTTAATAGAGCCTTCTTTATATGCAGTATTCCATCGGGCTTCATGCTTGTGATTGTTAGGATCCCCTTCACCTTAACCATCGATATCTTTATTCTCTCCTTCGCCGTCTCCGTGATTACTTCAGCTATTCTCTTCGGAACCCCTATCCTAGTTAGGGCTTCAGATCCTTCCCTAACCGCCCTTTCCAGCCCTTCATATATATCTCCGAACTCCTTCTCGATTAGGGCTCCAGCCTTCTCATATATCTCCTCAAATGTTATTCCTAGGGCTTTAGAGGCGCTTCTTAAGAGGCTTTCAGCCTTCTTCCCCTTCTTCCACAGGAGCATCTTCTCTGTCCGTTCCCTCTTTGTAACTCTTCTTAGGGAGAGGTCTATATGGTTCTTTTCAGGGTCAACCCTTAAGACTTTTAATACGACCTTCTGTCCCTCTCTTACGTGATCACGGATATTCTTTATCCAGCTTGATGATATCTCGGAGATGTGGAGGAGGCCTTCCTTGTCGTACTCATCAAGCCTGACGTATGCTCCATACTCCAGTATTCTATCCACCGTCGCTATGACAAGCTCTCCCACTTCAGGCCACTCATCTCTTTTGAGGATTGACATGTAATTCTCACTCCAGTATCTCCGCTATCTCCCCTTTAATTCTGGCCTTTCCTCCAGTAGGCTCTGCTAAGACAGCGTTGCAGATATTACATTTGACGATGCTTGCTGCATGGCTGAATATGACCTGTTCATTACCGCAGTCTGGACATCTAACCCTTAGAAAGTAGCTTCTAGGTTTAGGAATAACCTTCTCCCATTCACTCATGATTATACTCCTCTCCCATATTTCGGTTCAATGAGAACTTTAGGTTATCGTTAACTTTCTTAATCTTATGCCTTTCCTATGCATTGTGTAGCCGCATGTCTTACATTTTATCTTTAACGTCTGCTTCTTTGTGGTCTTCGCCTTTCTCCTCAGTATGGGGTATTTCTGTCCACCGTATCCTCTCCTCTCACGCTTGTGATGTCTCTCTCCCTTAGCCAGCGCTCTTCTCTTCCCCTCCTTATAGAGTGAGACGGAGTGAGGCCTATGGGATCTACATCTCGGACAGTACGTCATTATCTCTTTTGGAATATTCATCGCTATCACTAATTTAGCGGCTAATTCGAATATAGAACCCGCCTAAATAATATTTAAACCTTCTTTTTTAATGGTTGCTCAGTCAGCCTATTTTAGGATGGCATCACAGATCCATCGGCCACTAAGTATGTTCTTCTCCATACTATTTGATACATATCCATACTTCCCATACAAAATTTTTATTTATTCAATGATTCTCTCCTTGAATCAAAGAGATGATTTAGATGACGGATTCAAAGGATACATTAACGATTAACCGTGGCTCCATGAAGATAGTAGCCACGATCACATGCGCCGTCCTATACGCTGTTGGAGCATACCTAACTGCTTATATACCGTCACCGTGGGGTTTCGGCCAGTTCAGACCTGCAGTTGTCATCCCAGCATTCTTCGCCGTCATATTCGGTCCGCTCCCATCAGGGTTAGGAGCCGCCCTTGGAACCCTAATCGCAGACTCCGTTAAGCATGGCTACTTATATCCAGGAAGCCTCATAGCAGCCGTTCCAGGGAACTTTATAGGCTTCTACATCTTCGGATGGATATGCAGAAGATTCAGTTGGGCACGGTTCATAGCAGCCACAAACATAACTCTCATATCAGCAAATTTCATCGTAGCCTTCCTATACTTATACGTTTATAAATTCCTATATCTAAGCGCCCTGCCGCTGAGCTTCACCGACATCATACTCCTCTCAGCAGGCTTAACCGTATGGTGGTTCGTAACCATGCTCCCCTTCATCCTCATAGTAACGCCTATACTGATAAAGGCAGTCTCAGTATCGATTCCAACGATAGTTCCGGAGAGTGTTAGGGTTAGAAGTGTAAGGATGGATCTGCCAGATACAGGTTTAAGCCTCTCAATGATAATACCTGGAATCATACTTCTCACCATAGGATTAATAACAAACTTCACAGAGGCCGGTAGATTCCTAATCCATATTAATAGGCTGCCTTCGCTGACGCCGCTTACAGGCCTACTATACGGAAGCGGAGCCACACTCTTAATCCTCGGCGCATATCACCTCATCCATAAAAGCAGAAAGTAGAGCTAGGAAACCCACATAAATCTTTATATCATGATTAATGATAAAAGATGGGAATGGAGCGAGTAGGAGGCTTACTATTTGGGCAGAGCAGTATACAAGGTTAAAGGGGGAAAGATGATAAAGGTACAATTGGACCAGAGAGAAGGAAAGATCAAGAAGGTTAAGATCATGGGAGACTTCTTCCTCCACCCCGAAGATTTAATTGAGGAGATGGAGAAAGCCCTTACCGGATCACCAGTAAACGAGGAGAACATCCGCATATTAATAGATAACTTCCTATCTGAGAGGGGAGGCGTCCTCTTAGGAGCCTCATCCAGCGACATAGCCAAATGCATAGTTATGGCCGGTGATCAAGAATGAGGGAGAGATGGAGACTTTTAGATACTGGAGCCTCAGATGCATATTATAATATGGCCCTCGATGAAGCGATAGCGACAGCCAGATCCAAGAATCTTGTTCCGAACACCATCAGGTTCTTCCGTTGGAAACCTTCAGCTGTCTCAATAGGATACTTCCAGAGCATGACCGAGGAGGTTGATGTGGACGCATGCAGATCCATGGGAGTAGACTATGTAAGGCGGATAACAGGTGGAGGAGCAGTCTACCATGACTATAATGGAGAATTAACATACAGCATAATGGTCAACGAGGATCACAAGATGATACCTAGAGACATCCTGAAGAGCTACGGAGTCCTATGTAAAGGTTTAGTTTTAGGGTTGAAGTCCCTCGGCATACCAGCTGAATTTAAACCTATAAATGACATTGTGGTTGAGGGAAAGAAGATATCAGGGAACGCGCAGACTAGGAGGCTTGGAGTTGTCCATCAGCACGGAACAATCCTAAGGGAGGTCAACCCGAAGGTCATGTTCAGCCTCCTCAAGGTTCCAAGCGAGAAGATACGGGATAAACTGATCAAGAGCGTAGAGGAGAGAGTGACATCAATCAACAAGTATCTTGGAAGGGAAGTAAGCTTCGATGAGCTAAAGAGAGCCCTTATAAGAGGATTTGAAGATGCACTCAACATAGAACTGGTTGAGGGGGAAGTTACAGAATACGAGGAGAGACTTGCATCGGAACTGAAGGAGAAGTACTCCTCTGAAGAATGGAACTTCAAACGTTAAATCCTCCCTTTCTCCAATTTTTTTAAGTTTATCCATCAGCCAGATTTTAGCAGCATAAGCCGAGAATTAAAAGATGCTTACTTTTTAGATGGGTACCCCACTATAATTTCAGTATTAATTTATTAGGCTCTCTTCATCCCTAAAACAATAATGTTTATTATTGTGAATTCCTTTGAATTTATAAAATCTGATAAAGAGAGGTTGTGTAGATGTCTGAGAGGAACGTTCAATGGGTCGTTAAGGATCCTGAGAGAGAGAATTACTATTGGCCTTCAGAGGCGATGAAGAAGAAGGCATGGGTAAGCGACGAGAAGATCTATGAGGAGGCAAGCAAGGATCCCGTTTCATGGTGGGCTAAACTCGCTAAGGAAGGGATAACATGGTTCAAGGAATGGGATGAGACGTACAGGTGGGATCCACCATTCTATCAATGGTTCATCGGCGGAAAACTTAACATCTCATACAACGCTGTTGACAGGCACGTGAAGACATGGAGGAGGAACAAGGCAGCCATAATATGGGAGCCTGAATCTCCAGATGAACCGAACAGGATACTAACATACTATGACCTATACAGGGAAGTTAACAAGTTCGCTAATGTCCTGAAGAGCTTAGGCGTCAAGAAGGGGGACAGAGTTGGAATTTACATGCCTATGATCCCTGAAGTGCAGATTGCAATGTTAGCCTGCGCTAGAATCGGGGCTATACATAGCGTAGTATTCTCAGCCTTCAGCGGAAAGTCATTGAGGGATAGAATGCTCGATGCTGAAGCTAAGGTTCTAGTAACAGCCGACGGCTACTACAGAAGGGGGAAGATAATAAATCTCAAGAAGAACGCTGATGAGGGGATAAAGGGCACCCCAATAGAGAAGGTTGTAGTGGTAAAGAGACTTGGAAATGAAGTTAACATGGTGGAGGGCAGAGATTACTGGTGGCATGAACTCATGGAGGATGCTCCATTAAACTGTGAACCAGAAGTTATGGACAGTGAGGATCCACTCTTCATACTCTATACGAGCGGAACGACAGGTAAACCTAAAGGAATAGAACATCATACTGGAGGATATGCTGTTCAGGCCTACTGGACAAGCAGATGGGACTTCGACCTCCACGACGAAGACGTCTTCTGGTGCACGGCTGACATCGGATGGATAACCGGTCATACATACAGCTGCTACGGACCATTGATGAATGGGGCGACAATACTTGTATATGAGGGAGCACCAGACTATCCTACCCCTGACAGATGGTGGCAGATAGTGGAGAAATATGGTGTTACAATATTCTATACAGCGCCTACAGCCATAAGGATGCTTATGAAGCTAGGTGATGAATGGCCTAAGAAGCATGATCTGAGCAGTATCAGAATATTAGGCACGGTCGGCGAACCAATAAATGAGGAGGCTTGGCTCTGGTACTTCAAGGTTATTGGAGGGGGAAGATGCCCGATAATCGACACGTGGTGGCAGACTGAGACAGGGGCAACACTGATAAATTCTCTGCCTGGAATAGGGCCCTTCATACCAACGGTTGCCGGCAGACCATTCCCAGGAACAAACTTTGCAATACTAGACGAGGAAGGGAATAAACTGGGCATAGGCGAGGGCGGATACCTTGTGCAGATGTCACCGTTCGCTCCTGGAATGTTAAGGACAATATATAAGGATCCTGAGAGGTTCAAGAAGCAGTATTGGAGCGTCTATGGAGAGAAGATCTACTATACAAGCGATGGAGCATACATCTACGATGAGATGGGAAATATCCGATTAACGGGTAGAGTCGACGATGTAATGAAGGTGGCCGGTCACAGACTCTCAACAGCAGAGGTTGAGAACGCCCTAACCCAGCATCCAGCCATCGTTGAATGTGCAGTCGTAGCAGCTCCACACGAGATAAAGGGTGAGGTGCCAATAGCATTCGTCACGTTGAAGGCGGGATATAAACCATCTCCGGACCTCGAGAATGAACTGAAGGGAACAGTGACTAAGATAATCGGTCCAACAGCCAGACCCGACAGAATAATCTTCGTGGATGATCTACCGAAGACCAGAAGCGGGAAGATCATGCGTAGGATTCTGAAGGCCCTGGCGAGGAACCAGCCTATAGGAGACACAACCACACTGATGAATCCGGAGTCTGTGGAAGCCCTTAAAGAAAAGATTGGATATAGGGAGGTACAGTGAAGCCTCCACACCTCAATTTTTTAAAGAAAACATGAAGAGTCTCATCCTTTTTAGTATTAACCGTCCAGTTTAACCCTTTCTCCCCGCCTATAAGACTCAATAATAGCCTCTGTTAACATTACAACCTTCAATCCGCATATTGGAGGGGACTCATTCCGTTCTCTTCCCAAAATCACATTTATAAAGTTCCTGTCAGGGTTTGAGGGGGATGGAAGCCTTACAGGTTCAACCCTCACATCCTCATCGAACAGTTGACACTCCAATTCATCATCCAGAAAGAAGATTGCACCCTTAGAGCCGAAAAAGGCAACATCCTCCCTGAAGCGTGGTGAATTTCCAATTATCCCTATATTTGCTTGAGCCCCATTATCGAACTTGATGGACACTGAAGAGTTTATATCGACTGGCATACCTAGATTATCGCTGAAGGCTGATACCTCAACAGGCTTCAGACCCGTACTCCACAATATAAAGTCGAAGAGGTGGCTTGCAGAGTCATAAAGTTGGCCTCCGCAACTCAACCTCGGATTCTGACGCCAGGTTCCCCTTGCAATATTCAGCCAGTTCTGGCACTGCATTGCAGAGATGTACTGTATCACCCCTATCCCACCGGAGTTTATCAGATTCTTTATCCAGCGATATTTAGGTTGATAATGGCGTTGATAGGACACTAGAATCTGCCGCTTCACCCTCTCTGATTTAGAGATTAATTCTTCAGCCTCTCTAATCGTGCAGACCATCGGTTTCTCAATGAGTACATGCAGTCCCTTATCTAAACATTCCATCGCCTGCTTAAAGTGGAGGCTATGTGGAGTAAGTATCTCAACAGCATCCAGATCAGCTGATTCAAGCATATCCAAGTAATCAGTGAATGTCTCCACGCCGCGGAGAACAGGGAAACTCTCCTTTAACTTCTCCATCTTCGATTCATCAATATCTGAGATCGCTAGAACTTCAGCCTCAGGAATTCTCATCAGATCGTTTATATGCCTATAGGAGATGTTTCCACATCCTATAATCCCAACCTTCACATTTGATCTAGCCATTTTAACCTCTCCACATCCTTCTTTATAATGGAGTAACATTAGTTATCGCACCCAACATATTAATTCTTTCTCGGATATTCCATAACGGAGACTGTTCATGCATATGCTTGAACGTTACCGGCGGACCAATCTTCAAACAACGCCTAGATAATCCATTTTTAAATGAGAAAGCTATAATCTACTATACATTATAGACTGTTCGGTGTGAACGTTGGATATAGAGATCACCGTTTCCCTTCTCTCGATATTGCCGAGCCTGATTAAAGGTGTAATCTCATTATTCATTATAGTGGATCCTGTCGGTAACATCCCAATCTTTATTGGCTTGACGCAGAAGATGAATAAGAATCAGAGGGATAGAACCTTCAAGACCGCCGTAGTTACAGGCCTCCTATTACTGCTGGCGTTCGCCATTTCAGGGCAGCAGATACTGATATTCTTCGGCATATCCATATACAGTTTCATGATAGCCGGCGGCGTACTACTATTGATCATATCAATAAGAATCTTGATTGGTTGGGAGTGGAGGGAGGCGGAGGCGGCTCCTGAAAGTATAGGGGCCGTTCCAATAGCCTGCCCCTTACTTGTAGGTCCAGGAGCCATAACGAATACTATACTGAACCTTCAAACCATAGGGTTTATCCCAACCCTCCTCTCCACAGTTATAATATTTATTATAGTATGGCTCATCCTGAGGTTTATTGATCCAATATACATGTTTCTAGGGAGAACTGGGTCACTCGTCATCTCCAGGGTTATGGCCATGTTCATCGCTGCAATAGCTATCCAGTACATTCTAGTTGGGATGTATCATTCGGGAACATAACCCTTAACAGTTCTCCTCACACTTATATATCCGCCTTAACTCTTCATCTTTAAGGGGTCTTGGATGGGGAACATTAAGATTCATGGACTGAGGAAGGAGAAGAGGAAGTTCTTCTTTGTCTTGCTGAGACTGGCTGAGATGGGGGCATATCAGAGATCAATAAAGGTTTCAACCTTCCTCCTAGCCGAGAAGATTGGATTGTCGCAGCAGACCGCTTCACGTTACCTACTGGATCTCCAGAGGCTGGGATGGATTGAGAGGAGCATTACACGTAACGGTGGACTCATAAGGATAACTGAGGCTGGAAGATCAGTCTTGAGGGAGGTCTTCTCAAGATTATCCGTGATCTTGGAGTCCAAGATTCCTTCTTCACTGATGTTCGAGGGTGTTGTCTTCAGCGGTTTAGGTGAAGGCTCATACTATGTGACGAGAGAAGCGTATAGGAGACAGTTCATAGAGAAGCTGGGCTTCGATCCTTACCCCGGAACCTTAAATGTTAAGCTTCTCTCAGAGCATGATGTGAAGGCGAGGGCTGAACTTGACAATTATCCAGCCATAGAGATAGAGGGATTTAAGGATAAGGATAGAACTTATGGGCCTGTAAGATGTTTCAGAGCCCTAATAAATAATGAGGCTGAAGGAGCCGTTGTCTGCGCTTTAAGAAGCCACTATAACTCCTCAGTTATAGAGATAATCTCACCCTTCTATCTTCGCGGTAAGCTGAAGCTGAATGATGGAAGCAGGGTTAGGGTTGAAGTCTTCCCAAACATACCATCAAAGAAAGGGGAAACCTAACATTCTAATAATCGACATGGTAATGTTCATCTCAAGATTAGACTCTATAGAATAAACGTAATTTAACGGTTCCCCTTATAGATCTCAATTATTCTTCTTTTTATTTTGGATGAGCTGTCAGCCTCTTCTCCAATGAACTTTCCAATCCTGACTAGGCGTATATTCAAGCCTTTCTCCTCAATATATTTACGTAGGGTCTCCTCTATCCTCTTCTGATCATATCCTAACGCAATTACGTCAGGCTTCACCTCCTCAATGATTTTAGGGATATCCATGTCTTCATGTCCAAGGAGAACCTCATCCACTACCTTTAATGCTTCAACAACCGCTTTACGCTGCTCCTCCGGAATTACGGGCCTATTGCCTTTAAGCCTCTCAACGGTCTTGTCCCGTGCAACGACAACGATTAGCTTCGCATTCTTTCCCCCAGCCTTCTTCGCCTCTGTAAGGTAGTAGACATGTCCATAATGTAGGAGATCAAAGGTTCCAGATGCTAGGACAACCCTTCTCTTACCCATCTTCTCTTCATCACCATTCAAAGCTTACAAGCCTCAGTAGGCGTAACGCGTCAAGTAGCCCTTCACAGTACGCTATAGACGCTAAGCTAACATCATATTGTCCTTTACTGAAATAAAATTTAGCGTCTCTTAAGTATCTACTGGCCTCCTCAACGATCTCCAGCACGTCATCCGGCTTAACCGTTCTCTCATCCTCTCGGATCTTCAACTCTGAAAGGACAGATTCAGCCTTCCTAATATATTTTGATGCTATCCTATCCAGGTTCACTTCACCATCTCCTTAACCTTCTCGGGCGCTCCAGCTAGGGCTATTAAGGCTTCAGCCTCCATGAAGTGGAGTTTATCAGCTGGTATGATGAGGGTATGCGGTGGACCCCCAAAGTCATAATCTATCAGTCTCTCTATATAGTCTGCCTTGACAGCTACGTTTTCGGATCCTGCTCTTGAGATGCCTACCGCTAAGCTTTCAGGCTTAATAATATTCTCGCCGAACCTATCCTCCAATGAGAGGAGAATCTTTAAAGACTCATTTATTGTTAGGAATCTCCCCTCTTCAGCCTTTACATCCAAGAAGCATAGAGTATGGAGGTTCATTGATTTGTTTCCTTTGATAACGTGATAGGGAACCTCAGATACGTATCCTTCAACTGGGAAGGGGATCGTCACACTTCTTCCAAACCTATAATTCTGCAGGTTTGATAGTCCCATAGCAGCTGATATAATAGATGAACCGTGGATCACTCTAGTCTTTATTCCCATCCTCTCAGCTCTTATCCTCAGATCTATATGGGTCGTCGCGATTAATGGGTCTCCAGGAACCAGAAAGGCAACTCTACCCTCCACAGCCCTCTCAAGGATTGCTTCACCATTATAATCTTCCAGGTCTCTCCTCGATAACACCTTCACCCTCTTCCCAATAATTCTCTCAAGCCTCTCCAAGGAGAACTCAGACATGATACTTGTATAGAACTCTGCGAAGACGTGATCTGCCCGTTTAGCCTCCTCAACACCCCTAATCGAGATGCCCATCTCATCATTCAATCCTAAACCGATAAATACAAGCTCACCCAAAACCACTCACCAAGCAATAATTGAAATCAAAAAGATTTATAAACAATTAAGGATTGCAATTTAAAGGGGGCATTATAGATTCATAGTATGATAAGGGCCCGTAGCTCAGCAAGGCAGAGCGGCGGACGAAGAAGGCCGTGGCTCTTAAGCACCTGAACGGGGATACCCGTAAAAACAGTAGGAGGCCACTATTGTTTCGGGAAGGTCGGGGGTTCAATTCCCCCCGGGCCCGCCACCCCCAAGGCTTAACATGATAACTACTCAACCCTTTTATGGGCTGGGCTGTAATCACACCATAAAAGAGCATTCTATAGAGGATTTTCTCCTCTTAACCCTCTTTTAGGCTTAGCATAAGTATGTAGCGTCTTCCCATCTTATAGGGCTGAGAAGATCTCTTATTCCCATTCTATTGTTGAGGGTGGTTTATGGGTTATGTCATATACTACTCTCGTTACTTCAGGTATCTCATTCGTTATCCTCGTGGAGATCTTCTCCAGTATATCGTAGGGTATTCTGGCGAAGCTAGCGGTCATCGCCTCTCTACTCTCCACTGCTCTGACGGCTAAGACGTATCCGTAGGCTCTCATATCTCCCTTCACTCCCGTGCTCTTCGTATCTGTCAGGACAGCGAAGTACTGCCATAATCTATCTTTTATTTCTCCAGCCTTCTCTATCTCTTCCGTGACTATTCTATCCGCTCTTCTCAGTATTTGAATCTTGCTTGGAGTGACCTCTCCGATTACTCTCACAGCCAATCCTGGACCTGGGAATGGCTGCCTCTTTATGATCTCTTCTGGGAGGCCTAGCGACTTGGCTATCTCCCTCACCTCATCCTTATAGAGATCTCTTAGGGGCTCAATCACACCTTTAAATTTTATTTTTGTAGGCATTCCAGCGACGTTGTGGTGGCTCTTTATCCTATCTGAATGTCTTCTGGCTCCAGACTCTATCCTATCTGGGTAGATGGTGCCCTGGATCAAGTATTCAGCCTCTTCTCTCTCAGCTATTTCTTCGAAGACCTTTATGAATTCCTCACCTATTATCTTCCTCTTCATTTCCGGATCGATTATTCCTCTCAGCCTCTTAAAGAATCTCTCTTGAGCCCTGACTACGATGATGTTTACACCCATCCTCCTAAATGTCTCTTCAACGTATTCCGGTTCACCTTCACGCATGAAGCCGTGATCTACGAAGACAGCGATTAATCTATCCTTTAGGGCCCTCGACGCTATTACCGCGGCGGTGCTGGAGTCTATTCCTCCGCTGAGAGCTATTATCGCCTTCCCCTCCTTAACCGTTCTCTTTATCTCATTTACTGCATCGTCGATTATGGATGATGGCTTCCACCCAGCCTTACATCCGCATACTTTAAAGATGAAGTTTCTCAGGATTTCTGTTCCATGCTCCGTATGAACCACTTCTGGATGCCATTGTAACCCGTATATCGGCTTCTTCTTGTGACGGAAAGCTGCTATTGGACAGTTGCTGGAGCTCGCTAGAACCTCGAAGTCTTCTGGAAGTGAATAGACGATGTCGTAGTGGCTCATCCAAACCTTCTCTTTTCTACTTAATCCTTCAAGTATGTCTACTGGCTTGTTTATAGTTACATATGTTGATCCATACTCTCTTACCTTACCCTTGTCAACTCTTCCCTTTAGGAGATGCGCTATCAGCTGGTGGCCGTAGCATAGGCCTAGGACTGGAATGTCCATTTGGAGTATTCTAATGTCGATTTTAGGAGCGCCTTCCTCGTAGACGCTGGATGGTCCTCCTGAAAGGATTAAGCCTTTAACGTTAAATTTACTCTTCATCTCTAAGATTTCATCTGCTTTAATGTCGCAGGGAACTATCTCTGAGTAGACTCCCTGCTCCCTTATTCTTCTAGCTATTAAGTGGGCATATTGCCCTCCAAAGTCTAGAACCAGTATCGTATCTATCCTCGGCTGCGCTGAGCCTTTAATGCTCAATCCCTTCTCCTCTACTCTATTATTTAGGGTTAGACGGAATAATATCTTCTATTGTCCGATTTAATGTTACTTCCGCTATGTCTTTACTGTACTCCATTATCCGCCTTGAGATATCTAGGATTAACCTTAGAATAGAGGAGACTAATGGATCCATCTTCTTGCTTAGGATCAGAGTTATAAGGTCATCTTCAAGGTTCTTGGTTGACTCGAGCTTAGAGATTATTCTGTCAGCGTGATTGTAGTCTCTTCCGAATAGAGCCTTTATTGACTCCTCAAATAATTGGTGGGCTAAGGAGTTGAAGTCCAGGATCTGCATGTATAATTCTTCGTCGAGGGGCTCCTTCAAGAATAGTATCTGATCGTCGATTAGACGTTTGAATGTTAATATATTGTTCAGGAGGTTTAAGGCGTTATTTGCAATGCTCTTAATATTATTTATGACTATCCTGTAGCCTAGAAACTCCTTTGGGGTTCTGAAGCCTAACTCCCTGAAGAGGTTTCTCTCTAAGCCATACTTTAATTGTCGGACAACATAGAGGTCTAGACGGTTAACATCATTGCATGCCTCAACAACGTTCTGTATCAGCTTATCATCCATCTTCTTGAAGGCTGAGATTGCATCGCTGTTTGCTAGGAGGGCGAGTACAGCCATCCTTCTAATGGCCTTCTCAATTGGGAAGTCAGGATGCTTTATTAGTATCTGAATTGTTATCTCGTTTGAGTCCTCATCTATTATCTCGGATCCCAAGAACATGTTCCTGACGAGCTTATTTATCATTGTCTTATACTCGGCTGCTACATCCTCATTTTCAAAGATTATACGGATCAGGTCTGCCCCTACAACATATAACGCCGTTATCTTCCGGCTTAGAGAGTTCACATCTTCCTTAGAATTCACTATAAGCTGATACCTCTTTAACTGTTCCCTTTTAGGTTTACCTTTCCCCTCCATCACTGATCTAGGTACGAGGAGGAGTGAAGTGTCCTCCTGCACTTTAAAGGCCAGCTGGCTTCCCTTCTCAAGCCCGGTTTCCCGAACCCACTCTTTCGGCAGCGATATTACATATGAACCTCTTCCAGTGCATTGTATCCTTCTATATCCCAAGTCTCTCTCCACAGTTCACACCCGCAAATGGTAAGTGAATTATATGAAGTATATAATTCATTATATGACATATAAATGATTTTCATTAAGGTTATATAAAGTCTAGATAATCTTTAGAACGCTTCCCAGAGATTGATAGGTAAGTGATTTCCATGAGGGATCTAAGTCGGATCAGCAATCCATATCGAGATGATAAGGTTATAGATTCATGTTCATTATTTGGCGTTATAGACCTTGAGGGAAGAAGGTTCCCTCCTAAAGCCCCAATCAAAGCAATGGATATCATGAGTGAGAGGGTGAATGGGTTAGGGGCTGGATTCGCAGGATATGGAATATATCCAGAGTATAGAGATGCCTACGCATTACATGTAATGTTCATGGGTAGGGATGCTAAGGGGAGAACCGAAGAGTTCCTAAAGAAGAACTTGAGGGTTTTAATGGCTGAGGAGATGCCTACTGGAAAGGAGATGAGAGACGCTCCGCTGATATGGAGATATTTTGTCGAGCCTAAAATCGTGAATGATAAATGCTCAGAGGATTCTGACAACCAGATCGTCGAATGTGTAATGAAGGTGAATAATGGAATCGAAGGCGCATACATCTTCTCAAGCGGAAAGGATATGGGAGTATTCAAGGGTGTAGGATACCCGAGTGAGATAGCTGAGTACTTCTGCCTAGACGAGTATGAAGGGTACATGTGGATCTGCCACGGTAGATTCCCAACAAACACTCCTGGATGGTGGGGTGGAGCACATCCATTCAACATCCTAGACTGGTCAGTAGCCCATAACGGCGAACTATCATCCTACGGGACAAACCGGAACTTCCTTGAGATGTACGGTTACAGATGCACTATGCAGACAGACACTGAGGTAATAGCGTACGCCCTAGACCTCCTAGTGAGGAGACATAAGATCCCAATTGGATTGGCAGCTAAGATACTTGCCCCTCCCTTCTGGAATGAGATAGACAGCATGGATAGTAAGGAGAGAACTTTATATGCAACCCTAAGGCAGGTTTACGGAGGCCTATTAATGAATGGGCCATTCTCCATAATAATCGCCCGAAGCGGGGAGATGATGGGGCTTGCTGACCGGATAAAATTACGGCCGTTAACAGCCGCCATAAAGGATAACCTTCTATATCTCTCTTCAGAGGAAGCCGCTGTGAGATCAGTCTCTCCAAGCCTAGACAGAGTCTGGAACCTGAGGGGAGGAGAGCTCCTCATAGGCAGACTTAGATCCGTGAAGACTTTGGAGATTCCTCCGGTGGTCGGCTTACATTGAAAAGGATAAAGACTTATCTGCAGCCAGAATACGTCATAGAGAGACTTAAAGATAGATGTAATAAATGTAAGATTTGCGTCAGAGAATGCACATATAACGTTCACATATATAATCCTAAAAGAGATGAGATTCTCAGCAGGGATGAATACTGCGTTAACTGTCAACGTTGCGTAGTATTCTGTCCAACCAAAGCGATAAGGGTGAGGAAGAACCCTAACACATACCGGGAGAATTATCACTGGACAGAAGAAGTAATAAGATCAATAAAGCAGCAGGCTGAGACTGGGAGGATCCTCCTCACGGGAATGGGATGCGACAAGCCTCATCTAACATACTGGGACAGACTCCTCTTAAATGCAAGTCAAGTCACCAATCCATCCATAGATCCACTAAGAGAACCCATAGAGATTAGAACATACCTCGGAAAGAAGAGTGAACATGTCAACATCAATTATAAGGATGGCGGGGACATCAGCTTAGAGACTGAATTGGCCCCTCAACTCCGCCTTGAAACCCCCATACTCTTCGCAGCCATGTCATTTGGAGCTGTAAACTTGAATGTTCATAGAGCCCTAGCAAGGGCTGCTGCCGAGTATGGAACATACTTCAACACTGGAGAGGGAGGGCTCCATCCAAGCCTATACAAGTACAGCGATCACATAATAATACAGGTAGCCTCTGGAAGATTCGGCGTTAACGCCGAATACTTGAATAAGGGAGCCGCGATAGAGATTAAGATTGGGCAGGGTGCAAAGCCTGGGATTGGAGGCCACCTCCCAGGCGAGAAGGTTAGGGAGGAAATAGCGAAGCTTAGGATGATACCGGTAGGTACAGACGCATTATCTCCAGCCCCACACCACGACATATACTCGATTGAAGATTTGAAGCAGCTCGTACATGCATTGAAGGAAGCAACAGACTATACGAAGCCTGTAGCCGTGAAGATAGCGGCGGTCCATAACTCAGCTGCGATTGCAAGTGGAATAGTGAGGGCTGACGCTGACATAATAGTTCTCGACGGCGTTAGAGGATCAACGGGTGCTGCACCGAAGGTTATCAGGGATAACGTTGGCATACCTATAGAGTTGGCTTTAGCCTCTGTAGATAAGAGATTGAGAGATGAAGGGATAAGAAATGAAGTGTCAATAATTGTTTCTGGTGGGATAAGAAGCAGCGCCGATGTGGTGAAGGCTATAGCTCTCGGAGCAGACGCCGTCTACATAGGCACGGCAGCTCTAGTAGCGATGGGATGCACGTTATGTCAGAGATGCTATACTGGCAGATGCCCATGGGGAATAGCCACGACAGACCCTGAAATCTCTAAGAGAATAGATCCCGACGTAGCCTCAGCGAGGCTGAAGAATCTACTCCAGGCATGGAGCATGGAGATCAAGGAGATACTTGGAGGGATGGGGATGAACGCTATTGAGAGTCTACGTGGAAACCGATTGCAGTTGAGGGCCGTCGGATTAAACGATGCTGAACTTAAAGTTTTGGGTGTGAAGGCAGCTGGAGAGTAATAATCGAGCAGCAGGGAAGTTAGGCGGAGGATATGAAATGTTGAGAAGCGTTAAGTTAGAGGGTGATACAGCCATAATCAACGCTGAATATCTAGACCATAAATCGATGAATAGAATCTTGAAGAGTATGGACAGTGAGGGGATAAGAAGAGTCAAGATAAAGAATGTTTACGGCATAAGATATATCGGTGCAGGCATGAAGAGCAACATGGACATCGAGATATACGGCACGCCAGGAAATGATCTCGGCATATTCATGGATGGACTGAGGATAACAGTTCATGGAAACGTCCAGGATGGATGTGGAAACACTATGAACAGCGGCGAGATCATAGTTCATGGACATGGAGGAGATATAGTAGGCTACTCTATGAGGGGAGGAGCAATATATGTCAGGGGGGACGTAGGATACAGGGCTGGAATACACATGAAGGGATATGGAGACAGGAATCCAGTACTGGTTATTGGAGGGGAAGCCAGAGACTTCCTCGGGGAATACATGGCAGGCGGAATAATCCTTATCCTAGGACTGAACATGAAGAAGCGAATGTTCAACATGAGATTTGTAGGTTCAGGAATGCATGGAGGAGTCATATATTTGCGTGGAAGGATAGATCGTCTCGGCGAAGGCGTAGAGGCTGCAGAAGTCAACGAGGAGGACATGAAGATAATCGGCAGATTAGCTGAGAAGTTCTGCCGTTACTTCAATTATGAGATGGATGAAGTGATGGATCAAGAGTTCATGAAGGTTATACCGCTCTCTCATCGTCCATATGGAGGATTATACACCCGTTAACTTTTCATCTCCTCTCTAGATTTGAACCTCGGCTGCTGCTTAAGGCAGCTATAATCTCCGGTGGCACATGCAACACATAACTGCTCTTTAGGCAATCCTATACCACGACTTAAACCTTCAACATCATTATATCCTAAGAATGAGACACCTATCTCCTTCGCAACCCTTCTATTAATCTCTTCAATGTCGCTGAGGGAGCCGCATATCCTATAAACAAGCAGCTCCTCCCTTGTAGGGAAGTCTATCCCCATATAACATGGAAACCTTATCGGCGGGAATGTTAAGAGGAAGGAGATACTCCTAGCCCTCTTCAACTTCTCCCTAACTATTATCCTCGAGCTCGTCCCCCTAACTATACTATCATCTATCAGGATTATATCCTTCCCATCAACAACATGGCCTATAGGCGTAATATTATAGATCACCTCCTCTCTCTTGTCAGGTTCTATAAAGCTCCTCCAGCTCCCCTTCCTCCGATATCGATCCTTCATAAGTCCCTCCTCGAAGGGAATGCCGGATTTCTCAGAGTATCCTAGAGCCGCAGGCCTAGCGGAGTCCGGGACTGGAATAACGACATGTCCATCAACAGGATACTTCCTTGCAAGTTCACGTCCAATATTCTTTCTAGCTTGGTAAACGTTTATCCCCTCTATATAAGAGCTTGGATGAGCAAAGTATGTGTATTCAAATGCGCAGTGAGCATGCTTCTCACTCTCCGAGAACCTCTCCTCCTTAACGCCGTCCCCCGTAATCGTCAGGATCTCTCCAGGCTCGATATCCCTTATGAGCTCCGCGTTAAGCCTGCTTAAAGCACAGCTCTCAGAAGCAACTATATATGATTCAGTTTCTTCATGCCATCCCAGACAGAGAGGCCTGAACCCTCTCTCATCCCTCACAGCTATCAATTCACCATTATCCGTAAGTATTGTAAGCGAGAATGATCCATTCAGGTATGGGTTAACTGCCTCAAACGCTTCAACCCAGCTGAGACCCCTCCTCAAGTTATGGTAGAGGCATAACCCTAAAAGTTCAGTGTCCGTTACTGACTCGTTTGGGACATATCCTGACTCTTTACTGAGGTATCTCCGCAGCAGATCCCTATCTAATGTTCCGTTATGGCATATGTAAAAGATGGGGGAGCTCCCAATCTTCAGTGGATGAGCATTCCTGAGAATAGATCTTGAAGTTGTCGTGTATCTTATATGTCCAACACCCACGTTTCCCTCAAGGCTTCCAAGTACTCTGGAGGTCTCTTCATCCATCCATGAGACTATCCCCATCCTCTTGAAGGGTTCATGTTTTGGTAGAGCTATCCCCCAGGATTCTTGGCCTCTATGCTGGAGAGACTCCAAACCCCTCAGTAAAGGCTTCACCACATTTCTTCCTTTTAGGGAGTATATTCCTATGACTCCGCAGTGTTCCTGTAACATGGGGACTCGTTACATTAAGGGTAACCAATAGAATAAAAATTTTATCTAATTATTATGTACGCTTATCCTCGCCTTCATATTCTTACTGTTACACCATTCTCAGCCAAGTACTCCTTTACCTCTCTTATACTGTATATGCCATAATGGAATATGCTTGCCGCCAATGCAGCGTCCGCTCCACCTATAGTTAAAGCATCCAGTATATGCTTCAGATTTCCAGCTCCGCTGCTTGCTATTATTGGAACTGAAACCCTCCTGGAGAGCTCCCTCAAAAATTCAATGTCATATCCCTGCTTTGTCCCGTCGAAGTCCAATGATGAGACAACTATCTCACCTGCTCCTAGATCCGTAACTTTCTCAGCCCATTTGAAGGCGTCTAAATCAACCATCTTCCTCCCGCCGTAAATGTATATGCTCCACCAACATTTCCCCTGAGGGGTTTCTAGGACGGTTTTGTCAGGAGCCTCCTCCTCACTCCTCACATAGACACGTTTAATATCGATTGAGGAGACTATACATTGACTTCCAAACATCCTAGCAGATCTCCTTATCAATTCAGGGTTCTTAACGGCGGCTGTATTTATAGATACCTTGTCAGCTCCTGAGGAGAGTATCAATCTTATATCTTCAATATCTCTTATTCCACCTCCAACCGTGAAGGGTATGAAGATAGCCTCAGAAGTTCTCTCAACAACATCTATCATTATATCTCTCTTCTCATATGATGCTGTGATATCTAAGAAGAGGATCTCATCCGCTCCCTGCTCATAATAGTATGAGGCTAACTCAACAGGGTCTCCTGCATCCCTGAGACCCTTAAATCCGACGCCCTTCACAACCCTTCCATTCATCACATCTAAGCATGGAATTATCCTCTTGGCAAGCATCAAATCTCACCCCAAACTACGACTTTAATATTGACACGAAATTTTTAAGTATCTGTAAACCGGTTCTCCCGGATTTTTCAGGGTGGAATTGGGTGGCGAAGACTTGGCTGTCTGCAACTGCTGAAGGAAACTTAACTCCATAATCGGTCACAGATATTATTTTGTTTTTATCCTCGATGTCACCGTAGTATGAGTGGACAAAGTATACATATGAATTGTCTGGGATATCTCGGTATAAGGGGTTTTCAGGCTTCAGAATCTTTATTGTGTTCCATCCGATATGCGGGATCTTAACGTTTGAGGGAAGCCTTATAACTCTCCCCTTGAATATGTCGAGTCCCTTATGTATTCCTCCCTCGGTACTTATTGAGAAGAGGAGCTGCAGTCCAAGACATATCCCCAATAATGGTTTGCCATCCCCTATCTGATTCAGAATTTCATCTGATATTGGCCTTAGATTCTTTATTGCCTCTTCGAAGGCTCCGACTCCTGGAAGAACGATGCCGTCGCAATCTCTTATATCCTTCTTCTCATGGGTTATCACTGTTCTAGAATTAACCTTCTCCAGTCCCCTCTTTATGCTTCTAAGGTTTCCAAGTCCATAATCTATTATTGCAACCTTCACCAATCCAGCATCCCTTAAACACTATACAGCTATATAAAGTACAGCATAAATCATATTTTTATTCTTATCCATTCATCCTTATCAGGGATTATATTCCAGTTCTCTTCATCTCATTTATTAAGTCTTCAATGTCCCTATATCTTTTAGCTGGCAGCCTCCTAAGCGCCTCTTCAAGTCTAATCTGCCTTCCATCCTCGGTCTCTATTATTCTCCATCCCACCTTCCTCAGTATGGCGCTCTTCTCGGATGGAAACTTCATCCTTCCAAGAATTTTCCTGATGTACTCCAATCGATGGGTCTCCGCTAATCTTGGAAAACTTCCCTCCTCAATGAATCTTTTAAGTCTCCTAGCATCGTCGAACATGGATAGATTATTGAAGAGGATATAGATGTTCTCCACCCTTCCATCTAACGGTTTAACCTTCTCATATAAGCGTCTAAGCTCATCATCTGTGTATTGGTAATAGTACATTCTCTCTCCGAGGCCGTGGAGGCGGAAGTATGCTATCTCACCTATACGTACTGGAGATTCTATAAGGGGATCTGTAACATGGATAACGTCCAGTCTCTCAAGGGCCTCAGCCAGTCTAGCCTTCACTTCCGGATCACGCCATCTCTCACCTCTAGTCTCCCATACAATGGTTAGATCCTCCCTGTCGATACTTTCTAGGAATGATAGGGCGTCATCCATATGGGCTGGCGTGAAGGATCCAGGCGTCTGGATTAGGATGATATCTGCTCTTAGAAGCCTACATATCCCCTTCATTCTATTGAAGGCTTCAATTGACTCTTTCCCTCTGAATCTGAATTTATGAGTTATCTCTTGGTTCGCTTTAACGGTGAACTCGAAATCTTCTGGAGAGCTCGCTCTCCATCTCTTCACAGTGGACTCTCTTGGATACTCATAGAATGTCCTGTTAATCTCTACGAGATTAAATGTTTCATGATATCTCCTCTTTGAGACTGGATATCCGCAGCATCCTATCTTAATCATCATTTAACCCTTCCATATCCAGTCTTACAGGCTATTGAGTTATGAAGTCTCCTCAGACTCTTTAGGAGATCATCTGGACTTCTGATTCTGGAGTGGATCAATGTTATCCCATCATCCTCCGCAAGTTGAACATCCAATCCTGTAGGGGATGATCCATGATAGACCATGACATCAGGTTTTGTAGGTGTAAATCTTAAGGTTATTATTGGAGAGGCCTCCACCCTAACATTCATGAATAGAACAGCCTTACCGTCTAAATCATTAAATAATTTAATGTATTCTATGCCTGAATAATTCTTTATCATCGCATCATTATCGATCACGATGTATCCATTAACCTTCCTTCTTCTATCTTCACCCGTTAATATCTCTCCGGAGACGGATCTCACAAAACGTTTAAGGCTTATATTCGAAGGGAAACGTTTAATGTCGATTACCGCCGGCTCAGCATCAATCATCCTAACAGCCAACTCAGATATTAGGGAGCCACCCCGCTCCATGTCGATTTCAAAGAGGGCTGTTATGAATCTCCTTATGAATTGGCTTCCAGGATTCTCCCTCCGTCCACCTTCATAATCGCTTATCACTGACTGGGAGACCTCAATCTTCTCTGAGAGGAGCTTCTGGGGGATATTAAAGTATTGGCGGAGCCTCCGCATCGCCACGCCAGGCTCATCCGACATGATGATGCTGCCGGCAAGCTGACTTAGAAGTTTACTTTCATAATTCTTTAATCTCTTAATTTTTGATCTCACCTTAAATTCTTCTTCTCCTTTTCCAAGCTGATTCAATCGTTAATGGATATCCAGTATGTGTTGATCTACATTATGTTAGAGATCACCCTTAAAAGATCAGATCTAGTTATTATCCCTACTACTTCACCCTTCCTTGTTACTAGGACTCCTGGATGGGACTCCAGTAGAGGCCTAACAACATTTATGCTTGTATTCTCCGGAACCGTTGGGAGAGGCGGCTCCATGATCTCCTCAACCTTCTCCTCAGCTATTGTCGGGCTTAGATTTCGGATTATACTCTCTTCAGTAACTGTTCCCACAACCCTCTTACCATCGATTATTGGAATCTGAGATATTGCATATTTATTCATTAATCTGCTAACCTTCTCAACTGTGTCTCCAGGCTTCGCTGAGATAACATTCCTAGTCATGATCTCGCTGCATCTCTTCCCTCCACTTTCAAGTAGGACCTGAAGTATCTTGTTTATTGTTGAAAGGCGCGGATCAACCTTTTCATTCTCTATCTTTGCTATATGCGCCTGGGAGACCCCTATCATCCTTGCAAGTTCATTCTGTGTTAATCCAGCTTCTATCCGCATCTTCTTTATCATTGATCCTCGGATTATCATCACTAATAACCAATAGTTATTTTTTATGCATTATAAATATAAAAATTTATATATTCAGAGACCAATCAAACATTTTCTATGGAACGTGATGATTATGAGGAACATCTACGTCAACAGCTTGAAGCAAACTCCGATTGAAGAACAGTCCTTCGAGATAGTTGAAAGGAAAGGCCTAGGCCACCCAGACACGATATGCGACTCAATCATGAACGAAGTATCAGTGAAGCTAAGCATGGAATACCTGGAGAAGTTCGGGGCCATAATGCACTACAACATAGACAAAGCCCTACTCGTAGCTGGAGAAGCTGAAACAAGATTTGGAGGTGGAAGAATAAAGAAGCCCATGCGACTAATATTCGGTGACAGAGCCACATTTAAGGTAGGCGACGTAGAAGTATCCGTCGACCAGATAGCAATCCAAACAGCCAAAGAATGGTTCAGAGAGAATATGAGATTCGTCGATCCAGAAGAGCATGTAACATACCAAGTTGAGATACAACCCGGCTCCTCAGCACTAGTAGACATATTCAAAAGGAAGGGTAGAGTTCTAGGGGCGAATGATACTTCAGCAGCGGTCGGATGGGCCCCGCTTACAAAGACTGAAAGAACAGTTCTAGAAGTCGAGAAATACCTCAACTCCAAAGAATTCAAACAGAAACATCCAGAATCAGGAGAAGACATAAAAGTTATGGGTTTAAGAAGAGAAAGAAACCTAAACCTCATAATCTCAATGGCCCTAATAGACAGATTCATCAGCTGCGAAGAAGAATACTTCGACAAAAAAGCAGAGATACTAGAAGACATAATAAGATTCGTCAAGAAAAGGGAGTACTTCGAGAACATAGACATACAACTAAACACTCTCGACGTTCCAGGCAGAGGAACAGACGGAGTATACCTAACTGTCCTAGGAACAAGCGCTGAAAGCGGAGACAGCGGCCAGATAGGCAGAGGAAACAGAGTGAACGGACTAATATCACTCAACAGACCGCAATGCTCCGAAGCCGCTGCAGGAAAGAACCCCGTAAGCCACGTCGGAAAAATATACAACCTCCTAACACACAAAATCGCAAACGAAGTATACACACAGATCCAAGGTCTAAAAGAAGTTTACGTTTGGATGCTCAGCAAAATAGGACAACCAATCGATCAACCAGCGATAGCAACAGTCCAAGTA
>WAQA01000206.1 GCA_015520475.1 Candidatus Bathyarchaeota archaeon
ATAAATCTTCTTTAAGTGTTTAGCCATTTTATATAGCTATAAATTAAACGTTCTGCTAAAAGATGATGTTCTTAAAATCCAAAATCTTTTATTTTATCTTCGATGTAAAAGGGTTATGGTCAAGGAGTTATGAATGTAGTTTGTATCTGCTTAGATACTTTTCGAGCTGATATTATCGGTAAGGGAAAGAAGCTTAGCTTTGTGGAAACCCCTAACCTAGACAAGTTCGCTGGTGAGAGCGTAATTTTTGATCAGGCATTCGGTGAGTGTCAGCCTACTCTGCAGATGAGAAGGGCTTTCTTTACTGGTATGAGATCCTTTCCGTGGCGTTATAATTTTGATCGACGAGGACTGTATCATCATGCAGCCGGATGGCATAAAATTCCTCCAGACCAGGATACTCTAGCAGAGATACTTGTAAATCACGGTTACATGACAGGGCTAATATCTGATACCTATCACATGTTTAAGGCTACAACAAACTACATGAGGGGATTTGTAACATATGAATTCATTAGAGGTCAAGAATCAGATGCGTGGCGGTTCGGCGATTTAGAGAAGATAAAGAAGAAGCTTGAACTATACGTTGAACATCCAGATTCTATTAGTCTAAATGCAGAGTACATACAGTACCTCTTTAACATCCAAGATCGGAGGGCGGAAAAAGATTACTTCTGTGCTCAAGTTTTTATCAGAGCGGCAAAATGGATAGAGGAGAACAAGAATAATCAGCCCTTCTTCCTCTGGGTGGACAGCTTCGATCCACATGAGCCTTGGGATCCCCCTAGGGAATACGCAGACAGATATCTCCCTAATTATAGAGGCAAAGAGTATATTTTTGGAAGGCCTCCTCCATACGCAACAGAGAAGGAAGTAGAGCGAGTAAAGGCGCTGTATTATGGTGAAGTAACTCTTGTTGACAAATGGTTTGGGTATTTCATGCGTAAATTAAAGGAGACAGGTCTTCTCAACGACACTATTGTGATGGTGCTTTCTGATCATGGAACCCAACTAATGGATCATGGACGTTTCGGAAAAGATCCAAATGAGCTACATCCTTTCAACACGCAGATCATATGGTACATACGTCATCCGGATGGTCCACGTAATAAGCATATTTCAGCCTTTGTACAGGGTCACGATGTTATGCCAACTATACTGAGCTTACTGGATGTTCCCTATGCTGATGTGGATGGCGAGGACGTCTGGCCTCTAGTCACAGAAGAAAAAGAGCAGATCCGAGATCATGTTGTAATAGCATGGGCTGGATGGACCTCTGGCCCGGCAATAGGGAGAGTCTCGGTTCGAGATGAAGAGTGGAACTATATCTGTAACGTGGGACGGGACGACGTTAATCCTGAGTTATATCATCTTCCCAGCGACCCTGAGGAGAAAAGGAACGTTGTCAAGCAGTATCCGGAAATCGTCTCTAAACAACGTAAACGTGTTGAAGCCGTACTTAAGCAGCCTATGCCGGGTATAATGAATGAACTCTGTGACCTGCCTACCTCAACGTTGAAGTTGTATATGCTTAGGAGAGAAAGGAAGGGGTGACTGCCCAGTTAAACCTATAAATCCAATCCAAGTAGACCAGATCATAATATAATAGCGAAGGACCCTTATCATTTCCTTTTAGTTCTCATGTTGCCTTCCTCATCAGATCTCTTTAAGATAGAATGAACGTTCTAACCTAAAAGTGAAATAGATAACATATGCAAAGATTGAGCCTGACTTTTATCGGCTTTTCATCGAAAAGAAGCCTATAACGAGCGAGTTTAAGGCGAAAGGATATGGCGCCGGGGGTGGGATTTGAACCCACGCGGCCCGAATGGGCCACAGGCTCTCAATGTCGTTCGCTCCAGGCTTAAGCCTTCCTTCTGCTCCCTACCGGATTCCCTGCTTTTCAGCTCTAGGAGACCCCGGCTTTCCATCTCTCTTTACTTATCACCATTATAGTACTAGTATAGTATTTATTTTTGTATCTTCTTGTAGGTCTCTTTGGTGAGTTGTTCTTCTGGTGGTTTCATAATCTACTCTCAAAAAAGTTTATATCTTTTTTGATCGCTATCTTTTTGCTTGATTATGTACTTAAATTGTAAAGGAGATCGTAATTCTATATGTCAGGGTTAAAGTATCTATTCTTTCTAGGTTGCGTGATTCCATATAGAGTGTTGAGCTATGAAGTGTCTGCCAGAAAGGTTCTAGAGAAGCTTGGTGTGGAGTTGATTGATATGCCCAGCTATAACTGTTGTGGTTTACCTTTGGATCCCGTACATCATGATATGGCCCTTGCCTTATCAGCAAGAAACCTCTGTATTGCTGAGCATCATAACCTTAACATTTTAACTCTATGTAATGGTTGCTTCAGCATGTTGAATGAAGTGAATAAGCAGCTTAAGGAAAGCAGGGATCTCAGGGATCGGGTGAATGGATACTTGAAGGAGGTAGATATGGAGTTTAAGGGAACGATTGAAGTTAAACATCTGGTGCATGTTTTGGTTCAGGATGTTGGATTTAACAGGATAAAAGAGCATATTGTGAAGCCTTTTAATGGGTTTAGGGTAGCTTCTCATAGCGGTTGTCATCTCCTCCGTCCGTCAAAGTATGTAGGGTTTGATGATCCTGAGAATCCTCGAGCGCTTAAGAGTCTCATTGAATTGACGGGGGCTGAATGTATAGATTATATTGATGAGGTTGAATGTTGTGGTGGGCCGATAATAAGTATAGATGATGGGATTCCACTTCAATTGGCAAGGAAGAAACTCCATAGGGTGAAGGATGCTGGTGCAAAGGCGCTGATAACCGTATGTCCATTCTGCCATACAATGTACGATGTAAACCAGCCTAGGATTGAGAGGGTCTTCGATGAGAAGATAGGGTTGCCGGTGCTGCATTATACTCAGATGCTTGGGCTGGCGATGGGTATGGGTCCTGACGAATTAGCCTTGAACGAGTTGAGGGTGAAACCTAAGGGCCTCTTCTTATAGGGTGCCTGTCCTCTGATAATTCATAAGTGCCTTTATATTTCTTAATCTTCTCATCGTATTCTTTACATGTTCTCGTTAAAGATGAATCTTGATGTTGGCTGAGCTACTTATAAGTCATGATCAAAAATCTTTTTAGGCTTAAACTCTATTTTTAAATTGTTTTTTCGTTTGTTCTGAGAGGACGTTTATCTAATTTTTTAGATAAATAACTTTAAATTTTTGTATCTGGAATATTCATATTGTATCTTGTTAGGTTGGAGAAG
>WAQA01000207.1 GCA_015520475.1 Candidatus Bathyarchaeota archaeon
GAGATGTGCATATGTTTCCACCCCAAGCCTTTCAACTCCAACTACATGACCCTCAACAAGCCCCTCTCCAGGAGATATGGAAACGGAGACGTGCTGCGGTCTAAAGCCCATAATCACGCTCTTCCCAGCCAATATACCATATTCCACAGGCAACTTTAACTTGAAATAGCCCGTATCGAAGTAAACGTCTTCTTCATGAATAGAAACCTCACCCTCCAAGAAGTTCATTGGAGGGCTCCCAACGAACCCGGCGACAAACGTGTTCGCCGGCTTGAAGAAGACCTCATCCGGCGTTCCATATTGCTGCAGTCTCCCCTCATTTAACACGGCTATTCTATCCGCCATCGTCATAGCCTCCACTTGATCATGAGTGACATAGATAGTTGTTATTCCAAGTCTTCTCTGGAGCTTCTTCAGTTCAAATCTCATTCGAACCCTGAGCTTAGCGTCGAGGTTGCTTAATGGTTCATCCATCAGGAATACCTTCGGGTTCCTCACTAATGCCCTAGCCAATGCTACACGTTGTTGTTGACCGCCACTTAATTGGCTGGGTTTTCTATTTAAGAGATCTTTGATTCCTAGAAGGCTGGCTACCTCAGACACCTTCTTCCTCCTCTCCTCCTTCGGCACTCTAAGCATCTTTAAGGGAAACTCAATGTTCCCGGATACTGACATGTGCGGATATAAGGCGTAGGACTGGAAGACCATGGCTACATCCCTCTTTGAGGGATCAACATCATTAACCAGTTTATCACCTATCCATATCTCCCCTGCATCAGGCTGCTCCAACCCAGCTATCAGCCTGAGCGTAGTGGTCTTTCCACATCCACTTGGACCTAAGAGAACAACAAACTCGCCGCTTTCCACCACTAAAGTTAAATCATTAACCGCGATAACCCTGCCAAACCTTTTAGTTACATGTTTCAGCGGCACCCTCACCATAATAAATCATCCCTTGCCGCCCGTCACAACTATTCCCTTAATCAAGTATTTGTTAAGGAATATGAAGAGCACAATTGTCGGGAGAGAAGCGATTAGGCTGCCAGCTATCAAGGGCGTATACTCAACCCACATCGACCTCTGAAAAGCAAAGCTTAAACCTACAGGTATAGTGAAGTTTTCAGGACTTCTGAGGAAGATTAATGGGCCTAGGAAAGCGTTCCAAGCCCCCAAGAACTGGTATACAGCGATCGCTCCAACAGCAGGTTTAGCCAACGGAAAAGCTATGTAGAAGAACATTTTGATTGGTTCACAACCGTCTAAGCGGGCTGCTTCAAATATTTCTTCAGGCAGATTGAGGAAGTACTGCCTCATCAAGAAGATGCTTGATACGTTTACTATTCCTAGAATGGCTAATCCAACTATGTTATCGACCAGACCCAACCTATAAATTATTATGTAGTTTGGAACAAGAGTTACAAACCCAGGGATCATCATAAGAGCTTGGAGGGCGGAGAAGATGAAGTCCCTACCGATAAATCTTAACCTTGCAAAGGCGAATCCAGCCATCGATGTGAAAACGATATTTCCAGCGACAACTATACCAGCGTAAAGCGAAGAGTTTAGAATCCATCTCCAAAAAAGTTTCAACCTCACCAACTTGACGTAGTTTTCGAGTGTGGATGGGTTAGGTATCCATTCTGGAGGGTACTTTGAAGCTTGCTCCCAACTCATGAAGGATGCAACAGCAGATCTCAGGAAGGGCATCAAATAGACTAATGCAAAGGATGTAAGTACAATATATATGAAGCTCATCCAAACAGCCTTACCTAACTTCATCTTATACCGCCACCATACCTCCTCTGATAGATATATGTTGTAGAGAAGATTATGGTGAAGAGAAGCATGCTTTTAGCCGCTGCCACTCCTGGACGGAGCTTTAGAAACGCTTCGTTGTATATGTCCATTGCTATTGTATAGCCGGCTCCGCCTGGCCCGCCGCCGCTGCCAGCCATAACCCATGCTAGATCAAACATTTGAAGAGCACCTATAATACCCATAACGATAACATAGGTTATCATAGGCCTCAACATTGGTATGGTTATATGGAAGAATCTTCTTATGGTTCCAGCCCCATCAAGTATAGCTGCTTCATAAACTTCACGGGGTAGGGCTTGAAGCGCTGCCAAGAATGATATGAAGAAGTGGCCGCTGGTTCCCCAGATAGCTACAAGCCCCATAGCTGGGAGGATATAATTTCTATCGTTTAACCAGTCAGGATGAAAGCTTGGAATAAAGGATCCAAGAGCATAATTTATGAATCCATTCTTCATAAAGAGCCATATGAAGATCAATGAGATTATCACGGGACAGGTTGTGGCAGGTAGAAAATAGCTGACTTTGAAGACTTGTATTCCCTTCACCGCCTGATTAGCTAATACTGCCAGGACTATCG
>WAQA01000208.1 GCA_015520475.1 Candidatus Bathyarchaeota archaeon
ACAGCTCGGCTTCTCTCCGGGTTTCCGTAAGGTTTAGATGTCATCTTAATTCCGATGACACCTTCTGTCTTCCATTTCTCCAAACCTTTCCTGACTACTTCCAGATAATCATCCAGCGTTCTTACTCTCTCGCCAAGATTCACAGCGTGATCCTCTATGATCTTTTTAGATCGAACATTAGCATACGTATCGAGAGGCATCAAAGGTACCAAAAAGTCAAGGTCGAAGTCCGTTCGATTAGCCTGAGTTAATACGATGCGAATTCTACACTTCTCACGTAGAATTCGATGGTAAATTCCAGGTTTATTCTCAGCCGATATCCGTTCCGAAAGAGCCTTATAATTCCTTTCGTTGATGTCATCAAATCCGTAAAATTCTTTAGCCGCTATGAATGCAGGTCGAGCATAAGATCCATATCTTATATTTTTCAGGAAAGGAGCGAATATTTCCCAACGTCTTTCCAGAGGAATTGATGGATCATGAATCTTCTCCCAATATTCCTCAGGCATCCCTGAAGCAAATAGATCAACTCTTGTGTAATGGCTGAAGAGAGTAAAGACGTCTACCTCTTGTTTTAAGCGAACTCTTTCAGGTGGTAGATGTTCATGAGCATCAACCACATCAAATTCTTCGAAGGCCTTCACAAGGCTCTCCTCAATGGATGAGAGTTTCATAAAAGCACATCCCCTCATCACCAGCATCTTGTGGTGATCTGCTCTATCTCGTTGCTTTGCTGCTTTGTTGCATATATAAATTTTTATTTATATTCTGTTTTTTGTCATGAATCCCCATTTTCTTGTAGGTCTGAGCGTATACAAAGTTCTTTATGTCGACGACACGTTGCCTATCATCGATCAAGAACATTCCAAGCATAATAAAGAGGTCTACCGCGCCGAAATATTATATAGTTAAGGAGTAGATAGCGTTCAATTGAGGAAGGAAAGGAGATGCGGTATAGGAGGATAGTCTTCAGAGGGCCTAGGGAGGTTGGAATAGAGGAGGATGAACTTCCAGAGCCATCCTCAAATCAGCTCTTAATAAAGACTAGGATGACCTTGATAAGTACGGGAACGGAGCTCACGATGCTCAACGGGGAATATCCGAAGGGATCAGTCTGGAACAACATAACCAAGTACCCGGTCTATCCAGGATACTCGAACTGCGGCGTGGTTGAGAAGATCGGCCCAACCGTCAAAGGATTTAAGGTCGGAGATAGGGTCTCAAGCACAGCTCCCCATGCAGAGTATGCGCTTGTAAAAGAAGATTGGGCTGTAAAGATTCCCGATGACATTTCAGATGAGGAGGCAACATTCGGAACAATCTCAGCGATAGTAATGAACTCCGTCCGGTTGGCCGATATAAAGCTTGGAGAGTCTGTTATTGTTGTTGGGGTTGGGATATTAGGTCAATTAGCATGCCAACTCGGCAGGATCTGCGGAGGATACCCAATTATCGCCATAGACCTTTCACAGAGGAGGCTTAAGATAGCTAAGAGATTAGGAGCAACATACACGATAAATCCAGAGAAGGAGAGTGCGGAGGAGAGGGTTAAAGAACTTACGGAAGGAAGAGGAGGAGATGTTCTCTTCGAAGTGACGGGAAACCCAGATGTTATTCCATGGGAGTTGAGTCTCCTTAGGCAGCAGGGGAGACTGATACTCCTGAGCTCTCCTAGGGGCAGAACAGAAATTGACTTCCACGACCTGATTGGCCGGCCGAGCAGAGTGATTATAGGAGCCCACACATCAAGCCATCCATCCCATGAAACCCCCTACAATCCTTGGACTAGAAAGCGGAATATCAAGCTCTTCTTCAAACTTCTCTCCGCCGGAGTAATAAACGTAAAAGACCTAGTCACGAACCGCTATAAGTGGACAGAGGCCGAGAAAGTCTATCAAATGCTCCTAGACCCGCTGGGTGAAAGACTTAAAACCATCGGAGTCATTCTAGACTTCAGATGATGACATCCTCTTCTGGACGAGAAATTTCTGGTTCACCTGTACAACTTGGAAAGTGATAAATAAGGATCTCTGCGTCTCTCTATAGGAGGTAAAAATATTTCTGATTAGAAAGATTATTCATCTAGCCGAAAGAGGCATCTCTTTATAGACCTTGAGCTAGTTGAGACTGCTGAGAATGTTCAGCTCACCATGAATAGACCCGTTAAGACAGGTGATAAGTATATAGTTCCCGAGTATCCGTGGGATGGGCATAAAGTTGGTGCCTACGGTGCTGTGATGGAGGATGAAGGCATCTATGAAATGTGGTATCTATCAATAGACAATGACAGAAAAAGATGACATCGTATTCCCCAATGATCCAATACCAATAAGATCATCATATAATTCTTATAGCCTGTAGATGGGGGATGCTGAAAAAGGGCGGGTTGGAAAGAGAAAGAAACAGAAGAACACGAAAAAAGGTATATATAGAGCAATGTAAATATATGTGTATTGTTTTGTTTTGGGGGTTGGGTTGTGGGTAGGGGTTCAGCTTTGTTTCTCACTTTCGCTCTTCTGTCGTCTTTGTTTTTCGTTTTTGGTTATGTGGTGGTTGTTCTCAGTTATGCCCTTGCTGATCCTAACTATCAGAGTGTGAGGTTATCTGTGGTTGTGGTTGGTCCGGATGGAGATCCCATCCAGAACGCTAAAGTAATCATATACAAACTCTCAGAGGATAGGACTGATAAGCTTTTAGAGGGGTATACTGATCCGCAGGGAACAGCCCACTTCACTCTAAAGATAAGCAGAGAATTCAAGGGCACAGAAACCGCACTGATAAACGGAGAATACAGACTCATAACCATCTATAAATCCCATAATTTTAGGGCTGTTGCATTGGCTGACAACCTCCTCGGATCATCGACTTTCTCTTTAGATCCAACATTGATGAAGTGGCCTGGAGACGATGTCCTCCTCAGATTGGAGGCCAGACCATTCGCAGGAGTCACCTCAACATCAGATCTAGAACTGGTTGAGACGGATGAAACCTACCAATTCACCCAAGTACACCTCTTCACATCATGGAATAACATAACAACCCGCGACTACTGGCCCTCAAGCTCAAAACCAAAGATCCAAAGCAAAGAGAGATGGACAGACCTAAACGGAAACATAATACTAGACTGGTCAGAGACGGGATCAACAACAGTAACACTCGACTTCAGCTACATATCCCCCAAATACACAGGAAAGAAACTGATAAAACTCCTCTTCGAATTCAAGTATAGATATGAAAGATGGTTCGTCGTCGGCGGCCCAGTAACCCCAGCAGGATACGTAGAATACGTATATGCAGTTGATACCTCTGTTGATCCTGTAGATAGGCGTGTCTCAACAAGCTCTTGGAGCGGCGGACAATTCACAGGATACATAACCCACGTAAATCAGGGCGAGAGTATAGGAGTAGATATAACTGGTGGTATCGAATGGACATTCAGTGTGGGTGTCAGCTTTGGTGTTTCATGGCCTCCCGGCAGCGTTAGTGTCAGCGTCTCGCTCGGCATAACCAAGACAACAACACCAACAGCGAAGTGCTGGGTGCAGGCCGGCTCCTGGCTAGAAGGATACCGAGTACACATATACGATAACGGATGGGCAAGACAGCACATCTACGTAGTATGGGAGAAGCCGTAAACCAAGAATCCCACATCTACAAGACCTTAATTCAACATCCATCATTCAGGTCTCCTCTCCCTCTTAGCGAAGAAGAACCCATCCAGCCAATCATCCTCGCATCCAGCGGCCTTATCTTCACTATGATCTGGAAGTTTCTGTCCTATGAGGAGGTAGGTTGCAGATGATCGACGTAACTATCTCGGCGTCAGTTCCTAGCCGACCTTGAATATTTATCCGGTAGGTCATATCATTAAGTTCGACAGGAAGTGTTATCTGCTTAGTGTAGATGCTCTCATGAATCATGTTATGTTCAGCTGGTTAGTTGCGAAAGCGTGGAGAGTCAAAGCATATCATCCTTGGAATATATCGTTTCCAGCACCTTCAAGTATAGGTGAACCTATTCGGAAGGGTGGGTTGGCTTACTGAAGAGTCTCCGGAATACTTAGAATCTTAATATTAATATAGAGCGCTCCCATCTTTTTGGTAGTATGAGACCGAGAGTTGCTCTTGTCATATCTAACGGTCACTATGAAGGTGTGTATGAGGCTTTAAGCCTGATTGAAGATAGTATAAAAAGAGATATTAATGGGAAGAAGAGAGTGATCATCAAGCCGAACTTCGTCTCAACGAGCCGTCAGTTATCGGCTACGCATGTCGACGCCGTTAGAGCCGTCTTAGATATAATCACTAGATATTATTCTGGTAGGATAATTATAGGTGAAGGGCCAGCCTCATCCAGCCTAAGAGATGGTCTGAAGAATTTCGGTTTTCTCAGTCTTCAGAGAGAGTACGATATCGAGTTTATAGACTTGAACATGGATGATTATGTTGAGGTAGATGGGTTCGATCGACAGCTGAAACCCATGAAATTTAAGATGTCCAGAACTCTCCTCGAAAGTGATTACAGAATCTCAGTTGTCCCTCCAAAGACCCATGACACTGTCATTGTAACTCTAACTATCAAGAATATGGTGGTTGGTGGGCTTGTAGGACCTGAAAAATCGAGGATTCATCAGGGATATAAGGCGATAAACTTGAACATAGCCAAGTTAGCGATGCATGTGATGCCGAATTTAGGTGTAATAGATGGATTTGTGGGTATGCAGGGGAGAGGTCCGGTTTCAGGGGATCCTATAGACTTAAGGGCTGCGGCGGCAAGTATATATCCAGTATCGCTGGATGCGGTTATGTGCAGGGTTATGGGTTTTAACCCGCTCAGTGTAGGTTATCTCTATTACTTAGATAAGTGGGGAGTCGGTGTTGCTGATGTTGAGAATATCAAGGTGATCGGAAGAGGTGTGGAGGAACTCTCCAGAAAGTTTATGCCTCATCCTAGATACTGGGAGATGCTAAACTGGAGAGAGGGATAACACAGTAAGGATTGAAGATGTTACCGCTGTATTATAACTTGAATCATCTGGAGCAGTTATTGAAAAGCGGGTTCTCGAATATATACTATTCGCAGATATCATCATTATCTGTCGGTGAGAGTTGCAGTTTTCACAACCAAAACGCAGAGAGATGTTGATGAGGAGTATCCCTAACAATGTAACAGTATGGTGGTCAAACAACTTCGAATCAATAGAATAGGCATGGCCGCGGTTCCTATCTTCTAGATTGAAGGTGTGTTCTTCTCTGGTAATTTGACTAATCAGGAAACTTCTTATCCATAGAACCCGTCTATAGGAATAATCTCCAGTTTTAAAGAGCCATCGCAATATTGTGTTGAGAACGCTTTGTCTCTTTATCTATCTCCATATCTTTGAAGTTCCCCCGTTTCTCTTCTTCGTCACGTGGGACAGCCGCGGTTAACTCCCTTGATCCGTTTGGTGTGATTCCATATCGGAAGTCGCCAGTTCTAGGTATACGTTCTGTCTCTTATACACATCTGAC
>WAQA01000209.1 GCA_015520475.1 Candidatus Bathyarchaeota archaeon
GATGATACGCTATATAAGAGAGGGTTTTCAATGGACCCACCCCTAAAAGCGGCCTCACAGCCAACCTTTTAACCTTAGATGAATATTCACTCTTTAATTGTAGGACGAACCTTCCGTCATCGAGCTCCAGTATCTCTAGGGAGGTTTCTCGACGTTTATATTCTGCCATAAGCCGTCTAGCTATCTCTCTAACCTTCCTTTTTGATCTTGTATTTATGATTGATCCAAGAGTCTTCACATCTAATGGTCTTCCAGCAACGTATAGGGCGGCTTCTATCAACGTCATATTATACCCGTCATCCTTAGAATCTACATTTTCCCCTCGGCTCTTCAGGGTCATCCTCCCCTTTTCACAGCCCTCATTCTTCTATGAGGCTTATGTATATCTCCTCAAAGTTGTTTCTCTGCCAAAGATTTACTTTTCCCTCTTGGGCCATAAAGAGTAGAATCATGAATGTCTTTATCTTCTCAATGTCAGGCATATCTGATACTAGATCCGAGAACAGAATCAATCCATCCCTGGCAAGTTTAATCATCTTTTCATGTAACCGTTTCATCTCCTCTTCCAGTTCTAGGAGGAAGAGGCTAACCTTCGGTATCACAGCCGGCGGAGGAACAATTGTTTCTATACGGTTCTTAACGGTTAATTGACTCTTTCCCTTTAAAGCCTCATCCAACGCTTCTAAGAGATGTTCTATAGTGGTTGTTGTAAGCTCATATCTTAAGGGTAGGATTATTGGAGGCGGTACAAATTCAAGCTTCTCTTTGACGATTGGCGGCGGCTCCTCCAGCTTTAGTAGAAGCTTAGACTTCATCAGGTATATTGTTGCGGATGAGTCTAGGGCTATACCTGAGGCTCTAAAGTCAACCTCCTTTCTAGTCTCCATCTCCCTAAGGAAGGACATCAGCAGAAATGATATTTTAATGTCCCAAGGACGTATCCTTCTCAGTCTCTGAATATCAAAGAGTATGTCCCATGGAGGCTGCAGATAGAAGGGTCTACTCCTTAACTTTCCACCCATCAACCTGCACCCTTAAACGTCGTTGAAACAATATATGACACACCATTTCTGCCGTATACGCCGTATATCTTCTCAGCCTTACTGACCAGTTCAGGTTTTAATGTTATAACTAAGAACTGTGATTTTGATGATTCCTCGGCTAGAAGTTCTCCGAGCTTCTCTACGTGGAAGGGATCTAAGTGTGCATCAACTTCATCGAATAGGTAGAATGAGGAGGGGGATAGACCCTGCAGGGCGAAGAGGAAGGCAACAGCAGCTACTGAACGCTCACCACTACTAGCCCCACTTATCAATATTGGAGGTTTATTTGGGAATTGAACGGTCATCTCAACTCCTCCTGAGAAGGGATCTTCGGGTTTCTCAAGTTTAAGGGAGGCTTTCCCGCCACCCGTCAATTTGGAGAAGTATCGCGCTAAGCTCTCATTTACACGGTTAAATGCTTCCATAAAGGTTCTATACTTCTTCCTCTCTATCTCCTCGATAAATTTTAGTATGGCCATCCTCTCCTGTTCAAGCTCATTCATCCTTATCGATAGCTCCTTATATCTTGAGAGCTGCTCTGCATATTGTGAGTCTGCAAGCTGATTGACCGCTCCTATGCGTTCAAGTTCCGAATTCATCGTCTTAAATGATCTCTCTATATGGCTCAGATCTGATGGGTGGACTTTAATTGGTTCTTCATATCCTAGCTCCTTTAATCTTCGTAGGAGCTGCTCTCTTCTGAACTGAAGCGTTTGAACCTCAAATCTCACCTCATTTAGAATCTTGTTTAGTTGATCATATTCTCTTTCAACATCTTGAAGTCTATCATCGACGCTTTCAATCTTAGACATGTATCTTTTTGCTTCTTCCTCGGCTCCTAGAAGCTTACTTGAGAGGGAACTCCTCTCCTCCTCTAGCTCATTTATCTGCCTTTCGATTTCAGCCTTATAATCGGTTGCCTTCGATATCTCTTCTTCAATGCCTTTTATTTCGTTTCTAACCCTTTCCAGTTGAACCTTAAAGTTTTTTAGTGAGGCTTCTAAGACATCTTTAACTTTTGATTCTATCATTGATATTTCGTTCTCGATTAAACCTAACTTCTCTCTTAATTGTATAATTTCATCTCCAAGACTGTCTCTCTCAGCCTCCATATCCTGGATCTCTGTAGGATCTGTTTTCGCTTTTAATCTTGATAGTTCACCCTTAATCCTTCTTTCATCACTTAGAATCTTAATTCTTTCCAGCTTATATCTGCCTATTTTAACTCTCTCTTTCTCGATGTTATCCTCTATATTCTGTATTGTTCTCTCTATACGCTTTATGTTACGATCCGTTCTGGTTATGCTTGAGCTTATTCTCTGAATCTCCTTCTCAAGTCTGCTCCTTGCATCTTTAAGCCTGCTCAATTCAACCTTCATATCGGATATTTCATTTGATATTCTTTCAATGTAGTTTCCTCTCTTCCTCAGATGCTCTATGAGGGCATTCACAGCTCTGTCAAGATTCTTTATTGCCGATTCGCTTGGAACAATAGATGAGTAATCGATGGGTTTTCTGTAGAATCCTCCCTCAACGGCGCCTCCAACCTCGTATAGGTTACCGTTCACAGTTACTGATCTTAGACCTGCTCTAGAAGCCTCCAGCGCGGTCTTCTCATCTGGGAATATATAGGTGTCGCCGAAAACGAATAAGACGGCAGGTTGATACTTGCTCGGGCATCTTATGAAGGATGAGGCTGGACCTATCATACCGTTAAGTTTAGGCGGGGTTATATCGCTGTTCTTGAGTGTTAAACCGTTAAGCGGGATTATCTTTATTCTTCCAAGCTTCAGTTTTCTGAGGGTCTCATTACATGTGAAGGCGACATCTAAATCTTTAACTACAAGCGCATCTAACCATCCGCTTGCAGCAGCCTCGATCGCCCTTTCATATCCCCTCTTAATCTTTACAAGTCTTCTCAGCCTCCCATATATCCCATCTATAACTCCTACCTCACCCAGCTCTTCGAT
>WAQA01000210.1 GCA_015520475.1 Candidatus Bathyarchaeota archaeon
CTTTAGACTCATCGTCTCCACTTCCTGGCAACCCCTATCCAAAGGACCAACCAATCTCGAAAACAGAAAACCAACCATTCAAGTTTATCATAATCCATCCCAACGCTTCCGCATGGGATCTTCTTGCGAGATTAAGATAAACTTGACTAGAGTATGGAACGGAGAGGACAAAAAATAAATAAAGATCGGTTATATTCTCTTCTTGGTTGTTGGGAGTATGCAGGTTTAAGGTGAATTATTTCTTTGGGAGATTCTATGAATGTTCTGGTTACGGGCGGTGCTGGTTTTATTGGAAGTTATCTAGTCGATAGGCTTATGGCTCGAGGAGACAGAGTTGTCGTGCTTGATGATCTAAGCAGTGGAAGATTAGAGAATATAAGAGGATGGATTGGGAATCCAAACTTTAAGTTTGTGTATGGAAGTCTCCTGAACCATAAAGATGTAAAGGCTTCATTAGATGGATGTGGATCCGTCTTCCATCTTGCAGCCAATTCGGAGGTTAGGTTCAGCTCGGAGAAGCCGGAGTCCCAGTATAGACGGAACATCGAGGCCACATATAACCTGTTGGAGGCGATAAGGAAGGCTGGAAATATTGGAACGCTCATCTTCACTTCCTCATCTACAGTATATGGTGATGCATTGGAGATTCCAACTCCAGAGAATTATGCGCCTTTAGAGCCCATCTCAGTGTATGGCGCAACAAAGCTGGCATGTGAGGCTTTGATAATGGCGTATGCTCATACATACGGCTTCAAAGCAATCATTTATCGTCTAGCTAATATAATTGGACCTAGAAGCCAGCGCGGCGTTATATATGATTTCTTCCAGAAGCTCAGGAGAAATCCGGAGGAACTTGAGATTCTAGGTGACGGAACCCAGAGGAAATCATATCTCCACGTAGATGATTGTGTGGAGGCCATGTTGCTTGGTTCTGAGAAGACGGAGAGGAACGTCGAGATATTCAATGTTGGATCAGAGGATCAGGTTGATGTGAAGACTATAGCCGAGATAGTTGTTGAGGAGATGAACCTTAAAAAGGTTAGATTCAAGTTTACAGGGGGAGTTGAGGGTGGAAGGGGATGGAGAGGCGACGTTAAAAACATGCTGTTAGACGTAAGTAAACTTAAAGCTCTAGGTTGGAGGCCGAAGTGGAAAAGCGCTGAGGCCGTCAGAATCATCGTTAAGTCCCTTGTTAAGTCTCTTCAGGCTTAAGATCCAGAAGGAGCACATCAATGAATATACATGAAGGATCTAAAGGCTCTCCTTGTCTGGGGCAGCCAACCTATCTAGGTGCTTAAATCTATCCCTCTTTATTGGGTATCTCCCAACCTTCTTTGCATACTCCACCTCATACTTCAGATTCTCAGGTGGCACGCCGATGTATGTCTCCCCTCCATTATCAAATATGTATCCTCCTCCAGGTGCAGCATGATAGATGCATCTTTCTACTTCAAGCTCTATTCTCTCCATCCCGCCTTCCAGTAGTACCCTCCAATCAGCATTGCCGTTGAAGACGGTCTTCCCCCTGAAGGCTTCAGCGATGGCTCTTATGTCATTCTCAACTCCTACGTCAACGTCGTTGATCCTGTAGATTTCCGTGATGATATCGGTTATGTGGTCCATATGTGAGTCCATGTGGAGGCTGCGGCGCTTAAATCCGTAACGATTGTAGAGGCTAAGGTTATAGGGCATAGTAAACTTCTCATACATCCTCCTATTCAAGTAGCCTGAGTAATCATCTGCTAAGCCTATACTCCCAGGCTCCGCCCCCGTCACTTCATAGTAGTACTCCTGAAGAATCTTATATGTCTCCTCGAGCTTCCTCAGTAACCTATGCATCTCTTGCGGATATCTGTATAGCCATGTGTAGAGTCTCCTCGGACCCATCAGCGAACCAGCTGCCGAGACTGGAGGGTGAATCTGAAGGATTCCACCGACACGTATCTTGCCGTAATTCTCCCTTACAAGCCTCCGGAACTTCTCAAGCATCTCATAATATTCTCTGATACCTCTATGACTAGATGGATCCGGAACTTCCAATCTATCAATATCTTCTAACTTCTCTATGCACGGTATGATCCATGGACTCTTCCAAGGATCTTCTCTATCAGGCCTCTCTATCCTGCAATCGAATACTATGCCCTCAGCTATGCTGCCTATATCCAGCCACACCCTTATATCTGCGAAGTCATCCTTGAGCCACATAAGCCTCCACTTAATACCCTTGATCTGAGCGTCAAGCATTACACCTAAATCCCCATAATAATCCGCCAGAGTATATCCGAAGAGCTTGGCATAGTATGCGCCGCCTAAACCTATGACTACAGGAACCCTATCTGGCTCCCTGAACTCGAAAGCCTCTTCAATCCTCCTCCTATTCTCCTCCGCAATCCTTGAGTAATGAGGGTAATTGAAGGGCTCCATTGAAGACTCTCCAGCACTATATAGCCATCTAACTCCTTAAAAGTTTAAGGCGGGTTAAGAAGGTTCTCTTGGTGGATCCGTCAATATCTCCAAGAGCAAACATGCATCCCTACATACGAAAGCCAATAGAAGATGAAGGGGTTGAGTAGAAACAATTGATGCGTCTCCTAGGAAAAGTGATCACATCATCTTGTTGATCCATAATTAAGCATGATATACGCGTCTGATCCAGTCTCAACTCTGTCAGCTGGAAGTCTCCATCCGAGGCGGGTGGGATGAAAGCCGACAAGTATTACTCTTTGATTTGGTGGTGAGAGAATTCTGGAACTTACATTCGGAGAAGCCTTGATCAATAAAATCGTAATGCTCCAATTCCATGGATTGCTAACACAATTACCAAAGATGGATCGGAAGAGGAGTCGACACCGGTCAAGTCGCTATCGGCGTCAAGGAGACATGCATACTCTATCTCATAATGGTGACCGCCTACTAAGCCATCCCCATCTCTCATACTTTATGTTAAGGTAAAGATGATACATCTACCCTTTCTCCGATCGGCTCTGTTACTTTAAGGTTATCACCTCCTTTATGAGGGTTATTAGTGTGTGGTGTTCTGGTTGTTTGTGGAGGTTGGATAGGGTTAGCCAGTTCTGGATGTGGCTTAGGCGGCAACTGCGCCTCCTGCAGGGGAAGTGATCGTCGAAGGCTTCTGTTCTGTCCTTAACCATCTGTATGGCCCTCTCGATCAGGTTTCTGTATTCCCTGATGAGGATCCTATGCTCTAGACCAAGCCATCTGCATGCCTCTGGATACCATACTGCCAATCAGTATAGACTGGCGATGTCCATAACGCCTAATAAGCATCTCCGGGAAGGCCTCAGCCGTTAGGCTGTTCCCCGTCCAGCTGAATCACCAGATCCTTCAATGCCCTAGAGGCAGCCCTAAAACTCAAACCCTCAAAAACCAAATAAACACCATAAAGC
>WAQA01000211.1 GCA_015520475.1 Candidatus Bathyarchaeota archaeon
GATTATTGCTCCTTCCCTAAGGGGATCCCTATTCTCAAATATCTTTATATATGGAAAAACAGGGACTGGGAAAACAGCTGTTATGCAATATGTGCTCTCAAGGCTTATGGCCAGAGCTGAAGAGATAGGGGCCCCAATAAAAGCATGTTTTATAAATTGTCGTTTAGCAGGAACAGAATATAGAGTTTTTTCAAGTCTATGTAGATCTTTTGATGTTAAAGTTCCGTTTACTGGTTTATCCCTAGGGGAAGTATTCGATAGATTCAAGAAGGGTCTAGACTCACATAGACTTCTCCTATTAATAGTTCTTGACGAGATAGATGCTATAGTAAAGAACAGAGGAGACTTTTTACTTTATGAGCTTACAAGAATAAATGAAAATCTAAAGCATAGCAAAGTTTCAATTATAGGAATATCGAATGATTTAAGATTCAAGGAACTGTTAGATCCAAGGGTCCTCAGCACATTGAGCGAGGAAGAGATAGTTTTCAAACCATACAATGCGAATGAACTTCAAGATATTCTCATGGACAGAGCTAAAATAGCCTTTCATGAGGGTGTTCTGACAGATGGTGCATTAAAGTTATGTGCTGCACTCGCGGCAGCTGAGCATGGCGATGCTAGGAGGGCCCTAGACCTCCTTAGAGTTGCTGGTGAAATAGCGGAGAGAGAGGGATCTACATCCATCACCGAGGATCATGTGAGAAAAGCTGAGAAAAGAATAGAGCATGACAGGATAGCTGAAGCGCTCAAGAACCTTCCTACACACTCAAAAATAGTATTGTTAAGTGTATATTTGCTGAATAAGGCTCATGTGAAACAAGCGATTACAGGAGACATCTACAACGTCTACTCTGAACTTTGTGATGAACTCGGTATAACCCCATTAACTCAGAGACGGGTCAGCGGATTAATAAATGAGCTCGATGTCATTGGACTATTAAATACTAGAGTTGTCAGTTTAGGTCGCTACGGAAGAACAAAAAGAATAAACCTTGCAATATCGAGGACGTTTATAAAGAAGATATTCCGCGAAGACCCGTGGTTTAAACCGTTAATAAGGTATATACCTAAATGCTTGATACACCAAACCAAATAACTTCAGTCTTCAATTTTATAGACTTACATTTTAATCAGAGATTTTCCATAAGTTTATAAATTCTGCCTCAGTGAAGCCATCGGCTTCAACCGTAAAGTTTCTGAACCGAGATAAAATTAAATAAGTAGAAGTATAATTTAGACAGTGGTGTGAATGCTATAACGAATTCCTCGGTTATATGCTTGGGGGAGCCGCCGAAAGAGGGTGGCAATCCACTTAAGGGAGGAATAAAAAGTTAAATGAATATTATTCAGATAGTATCGGACACTTTTAGACGTGATCACCTTGGATGTTATGGTAATAAATGGATACACACAGAGCACATAGATAAATTTGCTGAAAAATCCATTGTATTCGACAGAGCATATATAGCATCATTCCCAACGATACCACATCGTCGCGATATATTTACGGGCCGTTACACATTTACATACTCTCTCTGGAGTCCGCTTCCAAGGGACGAGGTTATACTGTCACAGCTCCTCCGCCAAGCCGGTTACACAACAATGCTCATAGTAGACACATACCACATGATACGTGATGCTCATTACTTCGATAGGGGATTTGATGGATGGTGGTGGATAAGGGGTCAAGAAAATGATAGATACATGACACATCCATCCCAAGCTTCTTCCAAACGGAGAGAGATTATAGGTGAACAATACTTAAAGAATATTTCTTTACGCAGATTCGAGAGCGACTACTTCGTTGCTCAGACGATGAGCGCGGCAATAGAATGGCTTGAACTCAACTATGACCAGCATGAAAAGTTCTTCCTGCACATCGACACGTTTGATCCGCACGAACCATGGGATCCACCTAAATGGTACTTAAAAATGTATGCTCCTGAATGGGAAGGAAGTGAAGTTCCTGGAATGGCCTACGTTCCAGGAGTAAAACCTAGAGTTGCAAAGGAACTGAATGAAGATGATCTCCGCCATTTAAGGGCCCTATATGCTGGTGAAGTCACTCTAGTCGACAGATGGATTGGAAGATTACTCCAGAAAATAGAGGATCTAGGTCTTCTAGAAAATACGGCTGTGATCTTCACGACTGATCATGGAACATACTTGGGTGAACATGGCTACATAGGCAAAAGGGTCCACCTATACGAGGAGGTCACCCATATACCATTAATCATAAGGTTGCCTGACTCAGAAGGGGCCCCGCACGGTCGATGCGATACATTAGTTCAATCACCAGATCTTATGCCTACAATCCTAGAGTTAGCCGGTGTCAAACCTCCTCAAACGGTTCAAGCGAGATCCCTCCTCCCATTAATACGCGGTGAAGAGGATGGGGAACGTGAAATTGTGGTTAGCTCGGCTGGTCTTGTAGGTGAAAAACCTCCGCCATGGATAACGGTAACCTCTAAGGAGTGGGCTTTGCTTGCAGCCGGAGCGGAGAGACCGCAGAGAGATGAGCTGGGAAGGGAGATTAAATCAGAACTCTACAACTTGACAGAGGATCCGAAGCAGACACGTAATCTTTATAATGAGGGGAAGGAGATAGCTGAAGATCTCCGCTCAAAGATGATCCTGTTCCTAAAATCTGTTGGAACAGAGGATAAAATAATAAGAAACTGGGCCTCTTAATGTGAAGATTCGTGAAGGATTACTATCTTTTAGCCTCTTTTAATGTTTTGGTTATATTGTGCATCTTCCATAAAGATTAGAAGCTCTCTCTAAAATTGAATGCTGAAACATTCAACGTCTGTAGGTTGATAACAGGTACTATTCCAGGATTAGGAACGTGACCCATCTCCCTCTGATACTCTGTTTGACCCTGCCAAGCTCCAGAATTCACTATAACAGTTCCCCTATAAGAACTGTATCTCATGAGATGTACATGCCCAGCATGGAAGAGGTCTGGTACATGCTCTATTATCAAATGATCCCTCCTCTCAGAGGCTATGGGAGTTCTTTGTCCATAAGTAGGCGCTAAATGTCTACATTTAAGCAGAAACTTCATGGCGTTGTCAGGCTCCTGAAACTTCATTTTAGGAACTGATGAGATTATATCATCAAGGCTTCTTCCATGATA
>WAQA01000212.1 GCA_015520475.1 Candidatus Bathyarchaeota archaeon
ATTTAAGAGTACATTTGTAATTATGCTTTTAATCGCTGTTTTAATCTCCGCCGTAATCGGATGGTTCGAGGCTGAAGCGGCGGCAGAGCCGCGTGCGGTGATCGAAACATATGTTGACGCAATAGCAATTGGAGCCATAGTCATCCTCAACGCCATCATAGGCTTCGTCCAAGAGTACAGATCTGAAAAGGCCATAGAAGCCATGGAGAAGTTAACTGCTCCTAAGGCAAGGGTTATACGGAATGGGAAGGAGATGTACATTCCAGCCAGAGAGGTTGTTCCAGGAGACATCCTCATACTGGAAGCCGGAGACCGCGTGGCAGCGGATGGACGGCTACTAGAAGCAGTAGACTTAAGCGTAAACGAGGCTATCTTAACTGGAGAATCAAACCCAGTCAGCAAGAGCCTAAACGTTCTAGCCGAGGAAACACCTCCAGCTGAAAGAAGAAACATGGTTTTCATGGGTACATACGTAACTTATGGCAGAGGAAAGGCCATTGTAACATCAACAGGCATGAACACCCAATTTGGAAGAATAGCTGGAATGGTGCAGGCTGTTAAGAAAGAGGAGATCCCACTCAAACTTAAACTGGACAGGTTCTCTAAGAGGTTAGGTGTATTAATCGTCGTAGTATCCGCTGCAATAATCCTCCTCGAACTCTTGAGGGTTGGAAAGGTTGAAGTTGAAATCTTTATGACTTCTGTGGCTCTAGCCGTCTCAGCCGTCCCTGAAGGTTTACCGGCCATAGTAACAGTAACTCTCGCCCTCGGCGCGCGGGAACTGGCGAGACGGAACGCCGTTATCAGGAGACTCGCCTCGGTTGAGACTTTAGGCTCTACAACCGTTATCTGCTCCGACAAGACGGGTACATTGACTAGGGGAGAGATGACGGTGCGGAGAATCTTCATCAATAACCGGACGGTTGAGGTTACGGGTATAGGCTATGAACCTGAAGGTGAATTCTACCTGAACCGCAAGAGAATTGATCCACGTAAAGATCAACATTTAAACTTGCTTTTAAGGATATGCGCATTATGCAACAACGCCCATTATGATGGAAGAGAGGTTATAGGAGACCCAACTGAGGGAGCATTGATAATAGCAGCAGCCAAAGGAGGGATATATCGAAACAAGCTGGAGAAGGATTATCCACGCATAAAGGAGATACCCTTCAGCTCAGAGAGGAAACGAATGACAACCATACATGAAACCCCGAACGGGCATAGAGTAGCATATATGAAGGGTTCACCTGAAACCGTGCTACAACTGTGCAGATACATTTACAGGAATGGAGAAGAGAGGATACTTGACATAAAAACGAGGAAGGAGATACTGAAGATAAATGAGGAGATGGCTGGTCAAGCTCTACGGATCCTGGGAATAGCATATAGGAACATAGATGGAGATGTGAAGGGGGATGGAGGGAGGATTGAAGAGAACCTCGTCTTTGTAGGCCTCGTCGGAATGATTGATCCTCCACGAGAAGAAGCTAAAGAAGCAGTTGCCCTCTGCAGAAAGGCTGGTATAAAAACCGTCATGATAACCGGAGACCACAAATTAACTGCGATGGCAATCGCAAGGGAGATAGGTATAATGAAGGATGAACTAGCGCTTACAGGCAGAGAACTGGATCAGATGGACGATGAAGAATTCGAGAAGATAGTGGAGAGAGTATCAGTCTATGCAAGGGTCTCCCCTGAACATAAACTTAGAATAGTCAGAACACTTAAGAAGAGAGGACATATAGTCGCCATGACAGGGGATGGAGTAAATGATGCCCCAGCACTCAAACAGGCCGATATAGGCATAGCGATGGGCATCACAGGAACAGACGTTACAAAAGAAGCATCCGACATGATTCTCGCCGACGATAACTTCGCCACCATCGTAAAAGCCGTTGAAGGAGGAAGAATCATATACGATAATATCCGAAAGTTCATCAGGTTCTTACTAGCCCTAAACTTCACCGAACTTATCCTTGTAGGATCCTTTGCCATAATAGGTTTACCACTACCGCTTCTCCCAGCCATGATCCTATGGTTGAACCTAGTTACGGATGGACCTCCAGCAGTAGCCTTAAGCAAGGATCCTCCAGCAGACGATGTGATGCAGAGGCCTCCGCGCAACCCAGAAGAGGGGATACTGCATGGAATGATACTCTTCATCCTAGCATCATCACTAATCCAATTGGCCGCTGAGGTATGGGCTTTCTGGTGGGGATTCACGATTGTAGGTTCTCTGAAAAAGGCGAGAACCATGGTTTTCCTAGTAGCATGCTTCTACGAGTTGATCGTTGTATGGAATTGCCGCTCAGAGAAGCGGAACGCCTTCAAAGTTGGATTCCTAACAAACAAATCATTAATTATAGCCGTAGCCGTCTCCATCATCTCCACTCTAGCAGTAATATACATTCCCATCCTAAGACTCATATTCCAAACGGTAACTTTAGATTTACTGGAGTGGATCCTCGTAATCTTTCTCTCCTCATGGGGATTTCTCGTAGCTCCGGAGATATTCATGAGAAGAAGGGATTAACAGCGGATAGGAAGAATCAGCATCACAGTCTGCCGAGGAGAAATATCCCACCATACCCTATGGATCAAGTAGAGCTCCGAAACAATTTAGAATTGAACATTCCCTTACGATCAATTATAAGGTTCGGGTTCAAACCTAGCTTTCCTGAGGATTCTCCTCACAAGGACATGACAACTTAAGGTTTCCTCCTTAGGTGGTTGTAGTGGTAGGTGAACATCTCTGGAATAATTCCCAAGCATTCTTAGACTCTCCTACACCAGATAGGGCTTTAGCACTCAACAAATCCCCTAATACCAAACATAAGATAAGTAAAGAGAAGGTACGACTAGAGTCTTAAGTCGCCACGTCCCCGGTGTAGAGGATAGGTTTATACACTCGTTTTTGAACCCTCGAGGTCGCTCTGGAGTCCAGCCACATTTATAGTAATCTCCTTCATTTAACATTGCCCAGATTCGGGTTTGTTAAGGCTGTGGGTGCTGTTGTTTCTGCTTGTTCTATAGGCGGCTTCATGTTAACTACTTTAATATGGAATTTCTTTCTCCACTAGAAGAGTTATTTTTAGACTACTGCGGTTACCTGAGATGTTAGCCATATTAAACAGCTCATAATGCAATTAATGTTAATAGTCTTATCGAGGTAAGCCTCTCACTCATCTAGTACTGGTGAGTGGGGCGATGAATGGAAATCTAGAGACGTATTTCGCCTCTATGAAGCCATTGTTCACCATGTCTAAGCTTGTCAATTGTTAGATGGCGCTCTTGCCCTTTTAAACACTGAGATTTCTTGAATTAAAATATTTTAAATATTTTAAAATAAAATATTGGTGGTGTATATGGGATTAGATGAGGACATACTTAAGGTGTTAAAGGATGCTGGAAGCATGGGCGCTACGGCCAGCCAGATTGCTAGAAGGCTTAAGAGGAAGAGAGAAGTTGTTAGTCACTACCTATGGATTCTGAAGAAGGCAAGAAAGGTTTCTAATAGGGGTAGAAACGTTTGGGTTTTAGTGGAGAAGATTGAAGATCCCTTTAACATTCCCTTAGAGCGTTCCAGAAGGCTTTCTCTCGACGAGTACATGCCTCTAGCAGAGAAAGCATATAGGATGTGTAGGGAGAAGGTTGAGAAGCTCTTCGAAAAGGAGAATGTTCATCACATCGTAGTTTGCGATGGAGATGTTATTTACACGTCAAGCGATGTTGATGGGATTCTTGGAGAGGTAGTTAACAACCTAATGATGAAGAGAGGGAAGCCATGCTACGTGTTCAGCAGGGAGGATATGGTAGAGGAGGCATCATGGATTAAGGTTAACGAGGATTATTACCCTACGGTGGAGCTGTTTCTCGGAGGGAGAGAGAGTGGGACGAGAGGAGAGTTTTACGGGAGGGAAGAAGGGTCGCTGCAGATTTCGACACAGGGAACCCCTACTATACCATCTTTAGTGAGAAACTAGGAGAGGGAATTATACTTCCTCCTCAAGTCTATGAAACCCACCGAGGAGTACATCTTGGAAGAACATACTTATACTTCCTTAGAGAGGTTAAGATTGGCGTGAAAGACATTAGTAGAAGGTTCAGATGTAGATTGCTACGGGTTAGGTTTGTAAGACGTTGGAAGCGAAGCCCCTTACTTCTCGCTAATCCTAAGCGTGAGGGGTTCACGGGAAGAAGACTCATGTTCACCTACAACTTTAAGATTACATTAAACCCACAATCTCGAACATCGAAAATCGAGTTTCTAAACTAGGTACTGAGAAGCCTGAGGGGGAAGAGAACCCTCACATAGCTGTTCTCTTAACCTCTTTAATGTCCAAAACGAGTGTAGACACTCACGCTTAATGACACTATGGAGATGATGAAGGCCATGGTATAAGAGGAATTGAAAGTGAGGTATTGCTGGTGCGGGGAGTAAGTTCACTCTCTCGTTTTTGCCTCCTCACAAATGATGTGTGCTCAGTGTTTATCATGGAGTGTTGCTAGCTTGCATCGACAGCCAGAGTCTCTCTTGAATCTGTATCTATAGCGGCCCAGATGAACGTGCTGGCTGTTCAACTTTAATTTGGCATCATCTACCGCTATCTTCCTCTTAACCTTGGACTTGCAGATGCAAATTAGACCATTCAACCTTTGAACCCCAATATTAGACGGCCACATGGCTGGCAGGGATCAAACTCATCCCCTCAGCTACGCCCCTAAAACTCAGACCAGCCATATACATAATATAACTCCCTAACCCTATGCTCAACCGAAACCATAATTATGCCTCAAGATCCCAGCTCTCTTTACAGCTTCAAGGAACCGCTCAAACAAGCCCACAACAGATCACCTCCAAAGGAGTAACCCCCGAAGCCACAAAACCTTATCTTAACAGTATCCAGGATATCCAAAAGGTTTAAATAGGGTCTTACTCATCTATGGGTTGGGGAGTGGGTGTGGGAGAAAAAGTAAAAATTGATGAACGATGGAGAATAGTCATTCCATCTAAGTTCAGGAAGGGGCTAAAGCCTAAAGATGAGTTAACGGTTGAGGGGAGAGGATCTGAGATCATCTTAAGAAAAGTTGCTAGAGAAGATATCTTAAAAGAGTTTAATGAAATAAGGCTGTTCGTCGATGAGAAGCTAAGAACTTTAGGAGCTGAAAGCGGCAAGCATAGGTACGGGGGATATAAGGAGTGAGAATAGTGGATGCAGACATACTCTCCTATAGTCTTCTAGGAAACCATATCGCAACACCATACACGAGACCTCTTATTGAGAGAGGAATTAGGGGTGAGCTAGAGATATATGTGACGGCCACAACTCTCTTAGAGGCGTATAACACTCTTTTCTGGCATTATAGAATCAGACCAAGGATAAACGTAGCTCGTAAAATATGGTTGATAGCAGAGGGGTTAAAGCTTATCACTCCATCAGGCATGGGGTTCAAGATAAGCGTTGACGAAAATGTTCCCTTAGGAGACGCCATACTTGTAGCTACAGCTTTAGATAATAGAATCCCCATAATAGTCTCTAACGATAGGCATGTTGAAAAGTTAACTGAAAAATATGGATTGTTATACGAAAATCCTATACCGGAAGGGATAAGATCACAGATAAGATAGGTCGTAAACTGCTATAACTTCCAAAACTACATTTCCCAACTTGCGCAATCAGGAGATATATGAAGTAAACCCTCAAAATCGAATTTTAGTACCGGGGGGATTCACATACTCGTTTAAACCCTCGCATCCTATGTGAGAATCAAAATATTATATCTGAAATGCATTATTTTATTTAGAGTGAAAGAAATGAAGCGCCCGCTTTATTTAGACTGCTGGTGCCTATCTCAATCTTAATCGTAGGTATTGGCCTAGGTGCTGTTTTAGGCACCAGCAAGCGAATACAAAGCTGAGTTTGAAGAAAAGTTACCTGAAGAAGAGGAGAAAGTGAGAGAA
>WAQA01000213.1 GCA_015520475.1 Candidatus Bathyarchaeota archaeon
CGAATATACTGTGACTAATAGGCCTATTATGATAAAGGTGAACGCCATGAAGATTCCTAGGAAATCAATTCTAAGATGTGATTGGAAGGGGAGGGCTTCTATTGGAACTGTAACGGGGTTCTTCGACACTTCAAGGAATAACCTGTACAGGTAATATCCTGCGATTCCTAGGCCAGCCGCAGCGTAGAAGCCTGAGGCTCTTCTGAAATTTATCCTCGAGAACATCCAGTCTATGAATGGCGTCGTAGCAGCGAATATTAATATTGTATCGAGCGGCGCAGTGAACAATGCCTATCCCCTCAAACGTTTAAGCACCCTAATATCTAATGTGCCGTAATGCCTGTAGGCGCGGATGATCAATGCAAGTGCAACCGCGCTTACGCTTCCAGCGAGGGCTATAGAGACTATTACTATTGAGTGTGCAAGTGGATCGATGAATCCCTGAGATCTATAGGCTGAGAGGGCGATGAAGTTCAGGTTAGCTGAATTAATCAGGATCTCTATTCCCAGAATCAGCCTTATCATGTTCCTCTTGGTGGCTAGACAGTATAATCCTAGGAGGAAGAGTATCAGGGAGAGGGCTATGTAATAGTTTAATGCTAGCGTCTCCTCTCACCTCTCTCCTGTCTCAGAATAGTTAAGCATCCAACAGTCGCTCCGAACAGGATGAAGACTTGGGCTATCAGGTCTAGGGAGCGGTAGCTCCACATGAAAAGGGCTGCTTCTGAACCGGTGGACTCTGAGGTTGACACCGGCCTCCATCCCATCTTAGGAGATGTGAAGGCTGGAAAGTTGTTCTGGATGGTGAATAGGAGCGTGGCTAGGATGGCTATTGCGGTTAAAGTTAAACCTGCAGCCTCTATCTTATCCATTCAATCCCACCTCACTTCAGCCTCTCCCTTCTAGTGGTAAGCGTTACGGACGCTATGAAGAGAACGACTATCGCACCTGCATACACCAGCAATTGGAAGACGGCTACGTATGGAGCGTTCAGAAGCCAGAAGATTACGCCTATGGTGATGCACATTCCACAGAAGCTCAGGACCGAGAAGATAAGGTCCTTTAACTCGATGGTTAACAGGGCGAAGAGAACTGTCAGAACCATCAGAGAAATTTCTGTTATCTCGCTGATCATCAGCGGTCATCTCACCTTTATACTTTAAATCTTATATCAACACGAAAAAGTTGCTTAAAAGTCTTATTTTTAACGTTTTAAACCGTTTTAAACCGTTAAATAGGCATTAATGGATAAAGAGAAACATTTATACGCCTATTTTAAACTTTAAATTTATCCGAGGCGTCTATCATGGAGAATATCCAATTAATTCAGTCATTCATAATCCTTATACTCCCAATCCTACTAGGCACAATAATATATCTGGTTGGGGGTAGAAGGCATGGAGGGGAAGGTGTGGAGGAGGAATCCATTGCATATGCATGTGGAGAAGATCCACCTTCAATCGAAGAATCAAAGGTGAACCTTGAAAGATACTTCATCTTCGCAGTTTACTTCTTAATATTCGATGTCTTCGCCTTCATAATCGCCATATCCTCATCCATAGAATGGCATCTTCCAACAATATACTCACTCATCGTCTTAGCAACAGTAATGACGCTTCTAACGGTAAGGAGGCGCACCTAAACGGGAATAGCAAAACAGATCCTCAAGAGATCCCCTTGGATCATACATTTCAATACTGGAGGATGTAACGGATGCGACATCGAACTTGTAGCCGCCTTAACCCCAAGATTCGATGTGGAGAGATTCGGAATATTACTTGTAGGAAGCCCTAGACATGCAGATATCCTAGCGGTTACAGGTCCAGTAACATTACAGGTTAAGGATAGACTATTAAGGGTGTACAGGCAGGTTCCCGAACCGAAATTCGTCGTAGCCGTAGGGACATGCGCATGCAGCGGCGCACCCTTCAAGGAATGCTACAACGTTCACGGAGGAGTAGACACTGTGATTCCAGTTGACGCTTACGTGCCAGGATGCCCACCAAAACCAGAAGCCATAATCGATGGAATAGTGAAGCTACTCGACAAGCTGGGGAGGAAGGAATGATGAAGATACTCTCTGACAATGAAGTAATCGGCGAGATAAGGAGGGCTCTCGGAGATAGACTCTTAGATGCGGAGAACCCGAGAGCCAGAAGAATATTCATCAGGATTAGAAGCGAGGATTTAAGGGAGACAGTTTCCTTCCTAAGCAGAGAACTAGACGTAAAGCATCTATCAACCATAACAGGAATCGACCTAGGAAAGGAGATAGAATTGATCTATCACTTCTCCTATAAGGGATCAATCGAGATCTCCGTGAAGCTCACCATAGACAGGGACTCCCCAGAGGTAGAGTCAATCACAGATCTGATTCCAGGAGCAGTCCTATATGAGAGGGAGGTCCACGACATTCTAGGCGTCAAATTTACAGGTCATCCAGACCTCTCAAGACTTATTCTCCCAGAGGAGTGGCCTGACGGAGTCCATCCGCTTAGAAAGGATTACACATACGAGGAGCTTAGAAGGATGATTCAGGCTGAGGAGGGAGACTAGATGAGTTATGGATCAACGATTAAGGTTCCCTTCGGCCCCCAGCATCCAGCACTCAAAGAACCTGAAAACTTCACCTTCATAGTTGATGGGGACATAATCGTAGATGTTAAGCCACGTATCGGATATAACCATCGTGGAATCGAGAAGGCGATGGAAGCCAGAACATACATCCAGAACATCTACCTTGCTGAACGTATATGTGGGATATGCTCAGATGCACATACAACCTGTTACTGCCAGGCTATAGAGGAGCTCCTAGACATCGAGGCTCCGCCGAGAGCGAAGTTTATCCGCCTAATAATAGCTGAGCTTGAGAGGCTTCACAGCCACTCATTATGGATAGGTATAGCAGCACACCAGATAGGCTTCGACACACTCTTCATGTATGCATGGCATGACAGAGAAATAATAATGGATCTTCTTGAGTACATCTCAGGTAACCGTGTTAATTATGCAATGAATACTATAGGCGGGGTTAGAAGGGACATCTCCCAGGAGAAGGCTGACAGGATAAAGAGGAACCTTGAAGTCTTCGAGGAGAGGGTGAAGTATTATATTAAGACCGTGAATAATGAGCCTACCATCCTGAAGAGAACGGTTGGCGTTGGAATTCTGAAGCCAAGAGACGCTGTTGAATTATGCGCTGTAGGACCAACCCTCCGTGCAAGCGGAATAAAAAATGACGTACGGAGAGACGACCCATACATATCATACGATGAAGTCCCATTCAATGTGATTACGGATGATGGATGCGACGTCTTCGCCAGGATAATCGTACGCTGCAAAGAGATGCTTGAAAGCATAAACATGATACGTTACGCGTTGGAGCATATGCCTACAGGTAGGATGCGTGTGAGGGTGCCCATGAGA
>WAQA01000214.1 GCA_015520475.1 Candidatus Bathyarchaeota archaeon
CACACTTCATAGGCCTCCTAATAGACGCATGGGAAGCAACAGAAAACAGAAAATACCTAAAAGACGCATACAACCTCACAGAATCAATAAAAAAGAACAGCAAAAAAATACTCAAAACAGAACCACAAAAAATAAGAGGACTAGGACACAACCTAACAAGACTAAGCACAACATCAAAAAAACTAGTAAAAACCTCAATAAACATGAAAGAAAAAGGATGGCAACTAACAATAAACAAAAACGACAAGAACCTCATCAACACACCAATAAAAACAAAGAAAGCCGTAATATATCTAGAGAAAGGATGGTACACATTCAAAATAGAGAAGAAAGAAAAAACAAGAGAGTTCAAGATCTACCTAAACAGAGACATGAACCTCCACCCAAGAATCTAACCTCAAAAACACAATTAAGCAGTACTCTCACTCCTCAAACAACAACTACAAAACACTCCATCCATAAAACGCTGAGAACATCATATCCAGCATAAAACAACCACCCCTAAAAATCAGAAAAATAAATATATGTAATACAAAAATAAGGCATTACGTAACGGGCCGGTAGTCTAGTCGGTTAGGACTTCTAAGAAGACCTAAAGCAGCCCTTACGTACTCACATTAAGAAAGGCTGAGATCGCCGGTTCAAGTCCGGCCCGGCCCACCAAAACTTCTAGGTACATTCCCATGGTTTAATGTTTTAGGTTTTTGATTATATCTGAGAGTAGGGCATATCTATCTTCCTTCCGAGACGTTGAACCTCCTTTTCGGCGCTTCTCCATAGTGGCAACCACAGCACATTTCCACATCTTTGTCTTCTTATATATGGTGAATAGGATTCTGAATTCTTTTACTTCTGTTATTCTCGTCTGGTTTATATGTTAGGTTTGTTTATGGAGGGGGTTGTAGGAGGGTTGAGATGTCCCTCTTCATCTTCTCATACATCTTCTCTAGGGTCCAGTGGATGGCTGAGAGCAGGCTCTTCCGCCTCTCATCTGAGACGTTCTTGAGCAGTATCTCTTTTATTATGTCGTCCTCAACCTTTATGTTGTATGTGAAGATTTTATCCTTCAGTATTTCTCCTCTCCTTGATGCTTCTTCATCCTTCTCTCTCATCTTAACTAGGACTCTGTCATGGAGGAATGTTCTGAATGGCGGTATGTTAACGTTGAATCTTTTGTCTTCGGAGGGTATCACCCTTATTGTTCCATTCTCGGAGTATATTCTCGCCAGAACCTCTCCATCTGATGTTTTAAGGTAGGCTGGTTCTTCTCGAGCATACTCTGTAGCTTTTACCTCTTCGAAGTTTACCCGTTTGAAGCTCTGTTCAAGTAATATTTCATTTGTTAATTCGAGGAGTGATCTTGCGGCTTCAAGTTCTGATTCTAGATTCTTAATTCTTTCTTCCAGCATCTCCCTTAATTTAGCGATCTTCTTTAATTTTTCCTCCTTCAAAATCCTTCTTCCTCACTTAAGTATTGATTATCTTTTTCTTAAATTTGTCATTTGACGTTATCCTCCTCTGTTGCTTAATGATTTTATCTCTCTTCTGTACTCTTCTATGTAGTCTTCGAGGTTGCATATTGTCTGCTGCCGCTCTTCCTCCCTTAACTTCTCTATGGCCTCTTTCAGGGTTTTCATCTGTATGTATGGTAGGCCTTCTATCCATTCTATTTTGACCTCATCCGCTTTGATCACTGGTATCTCATACTTGGCGAATTCATCGAGCGCCTGATGTGACATTTGATTCTTGATTATAACCGCTTTTATCCCTCTCTTTATTATCGTTCTGGCTGTTGCCGCTCCTCCGCCGCTTGCATCCATCAGCAGGATTATGTCTCCCATCTTTATATCGAAGAGGTTGGATGCTTTCTCTATCCCCTTCTCCGTGAAGTGTTCTATAGGTTTTAGGAGGGTTACCTCCCCCTTCGATTCTAAATCTCTAATCCTCTTCAGCATGGTGAATTTATTTTTGTATTCTTCTAGCTGCCTCGTTGATTCTGTCAGTCTCCTTCTGAGAGCGTCTACTTCGCCGAGTATCTCCTGATACTTCCTTTCACGCATCAGTTTTATCGTTTCTTCTTCCCGTATCTCCCTTATTCTCCGTTTCAGATCTGAGATTTCCCTTTTTAGGAGTGTTATCCTCCTTCTGAGATCCTTATTCTCATCTCTAAGCCTTTTTATCTCCTCTTTATTCAGAGCTAGCTTCTCATTCAATTCGTTGATTAAATCTTTTAGTTTACTTTCTTTGGATGGTTCCCTCCTTCTTATAGGTGGAACCCTAGTCTCTCCAGGTTTCTCTTTGAGATGGTTTATAGCTCTCCTTATCGTGTATCCTCTTATCATCAACGCTTTTATATCGTCTACTGGCACATTCACATCTAACCATTTAATCCTCTTCTCTATCTGTTTAAACTTGTTCTTGAAGTGGTTGTATGCTTTTATTGCGGCTGCCAACGCGTCTACTTCATGGGTGTTCTCGAGCTTCACCCTGTAAGTCTCAGCGTATATGCGGGCTAGATGCTTCTTCTCTATCGTTTCAAGGGGGATTATGGGTGTGAAGACTATTGCATTGAGGTTCTTGGCTATTCTCTCTATGAGTTCAGGTGCAGGTGAAACGTCGCTTGAGATGATAACAGGCTCTCCAAGATTGGTTAATGTTCTCAGTAGATTGGTCATCGTCCAGTTTCGTCTGCTATCTATGAAGATTGGTTTTCCATCAAGTGTTAGGGCGGCTACTCCACATGTTATACCTGGATCTATTCCTATAATGAGCTTCCTCATAACATGTTAACCTTATCGATTAGGTTGGAGGGGAGATTTAATCGGTTATGGAACGATTAATTATTATTTCTCTTCCTTTATGAATCTTAGGGTTCTCTTCAGATCCATCTTAACATTATATTTTCGGTTGAAGAATTTGAGTATGTTATATACGTCACGTTTCAGGAGTGAATCTGCATTCGGATGTTTCACTGTAACGTATTGTGGCCAGTCGATTATTGAGATGTGCCCGTCATCCTTGACTATAACGTTGAATTCGCTTAGGTCTCCATGTATGATTCCAGCTTCGCAGTATGTCTTCTTTACATTATCCAGTATCTCCTTCAGGATGTTTCTCGGTTTAGGTACCTCTGCAAATTCGAATAGTTCTTCTCCATGGATCATCTCCATCACAACGGCGTGTCTATTCTGCCATAGAGGTTTAGGAGCTGAGACTTCACATGAACATACAATTTTTAGGGCTCTATACTCTTTCTCGGCGGCTAAACGTGATTGGAGGAGCCATGATACACGTCTCCTATCCTTAACGTAGTCTCTAAGCCTTCTAGTCTGCTTGAAACTTGTCCTTCCAAGACGGTGGAATTTTATTATGACCCTCTCATCTTTCGGGGTTAATGCATCGTATACATCTGACTCTTTACCTACACCAACCGTTCTTCCAAGAGCCTTTATTACATCTCCCTTTACCAGAGAGTTTATTGCTAGGCAGTCGTAGCCAGCCGTGCTTAATGAGTAGCCGATGTATGGGGAGGTTATCCTGAATAGTAATCCTAGATCATTAAGTTTTTTGAGTCTGTACTCCACCTCTTTATCTGGGAGGCTAGAGTATGCTGTGATAGTCTCTAGTGGAGTGTATTTGTAGCGGTTCATGGTCTGCTCGATCGCCATTAACACCTTTATATCTTCAGCTGTTATGTTTGTGAATGCTTGAACCGCCAGATCTATAGATGACATACTATAATGAATGGGGATGGAATTCTTAAAGAAGTTTTAGGCTGCTACTTCTTCTCTGTATCTTCTATGTCTCGGTCCATCCTGTTATCCTTTAGGATTGATGGGATGATCTTGAGGTTTATGTATCCGAAATCTTTGATCTTGAATCTCTCCCTGTATACGTCTATGAGTTTCAGTGAGTGGTATATGAGCTCCGCCCTCTTATTGTTTATGAGTGCATTGTAGACTGCATGGTCATGCTCGATCCATCCGAGTTCTTTGAGTATATTTCTCCTGTAACCTTCTGGATCGTTTATGTTCTGCATTAGTATCTTGACTGTTAATGCTGAAGGTGCATTTCCCTCGCCTAGACTTGTTATTGCACCTATAGAGTTTCCAACACCAACTACTCTATTCCTGTAGAATGGTAGGCTCTTCGATGGCGGATTCAAACGTAAGGTTTTGCCTTCCCTCTTAAGTATCTCTCCTTTAAATTCCTTGATGAACCTTTCAACTTGGATCTTTGGGGATCCATTCTGGGAGGCTGATCCTACATATGCTGTTCTTTCGGATAGTGGGAAGAGCCACAGGTATGATCTTGACTTCGGATTGGAGAGGTCCATGTAGAAGTCTTGGTATGGTAGTTCAGTGAATCTTGCCTTCACCTGATAGCATAATGCGAATCTGTCCCATGGCTGTCTTCCAAGGATTGATCTTGTCCCCGTCGCGTCGATTACTAGGTCGTATCCAGTGACTTCTTTCGGTTTGATCCTCCTTCTGAAATGGAAGGTGGCTGAGGATCCATCTATCAGATCTTCTATGAACCTCTGTTTGTTGAATGTGCATAGATTATCTATTTTCAGATCCGCCGTTAACGCTGAGAATCTGATTGTTAAGTTTTTAGATTTCCAGAAGATGTAGTCTTCTGGGTTGAGGCCATGGTCTCTTGCGAGTTCGATGAGGAAGTCTGTCGGTATCCCGCATGCGCAGACAACTTTTGGTTTTTTCTCCTGCTCGTAGACATCGACTTTGAATC